>JAPLUA010000183.1 GCA_026397855.1 Verrucomicrobiota bacterium
CAGTTGTTTGATGTCTCCTTTGTCCTGCTCCAAACCGCGCAACCCCTCGCTCGGGCGCCAGCGAGCGAACAAAGTCCGCCACCTGCGGATCGAGTTCGACTCTAGCCTTCATCGAGAACCGACAGAGGAAGGTAGCGACCCTTGCCGGATTGGTCCCGGCGAATTGCCCGCATGGCCTCAGAATTGGCCATAATCTCCATCGTCTCCAACAGGGCTTCCATCCGGTCGCGAGGGACGAGGAAGGCGACCGTTTCGTTGCCCTGACAAAGGGAGAGGGTCTGCTTCGTGCGAACCAGCTTGGGCAGCCTGGCCTGGGCCTCGGCGATGTCGAACATTGTCTTCACACCGCTCTTGTAGCATGGATTCAGGACAGATGCAATGTAAGCCGGGGGAAGCCTCGGCAGAAAAATGGGCTGTATCAAGATCAGGTCAGCCCGCCAAACCCGGCAGGGTTGGCAGCCATTGACTACATGTCTGCGTTACGAGGCGGCAGGCTCGCGATAAGGCCGCCCTTTCCTGTAGCGCTCCAGCAGTTGCCGGTTCTGCTCCAGGAGGGCGGGATCGTTGGCGGCGCGAACGCAAGCCTTCCGGGCGGTGGCAACTGCCTCGGGGAAACGGCCGGCCTCGGCATAAGCGGCCGCCAGGGTGCCGACCAGCCGCGGCACGCAGTAGCGGGTCAGCCGGCACGCCTTTTCGGCAAATTGAACCGCCTCCCGCCCGTCGCGCAACGACGCCTCCGGCCGGGTGGCAAGCAGCCAGGCCAGGTTGTTCAGGGCCACCACGAAATCAGGGCGCGCCGCCAGCACCAGGCGGTAGCGGGCAATCGCGCCGGCGAAATCGCCCCGCTCCGCCAGGCGGGTGGCCTCGGCGAAATCGGCTTCCGCCACTCCGGGATCAAGCTGCGGGCCCTGGCCTGATTTCAGGATGTGGAACACGCTGGTGAAATCGTCCGTCCAGAGCGGCACCCGCTCCGACCCCGCCGCCTCCGGCCGGGCGGCATCGCGAATGGCGGGGGTTTCAAGGATGGCCGCGTCGCGTGTCAGCAATACCCAGAGCGAGGGGAGCAGCCACCATTGCCCGGCGGCGGGGATCGTCTCGATCACCGCCAGGCGGTAGTTCAGGCGGCGGGCGGCGTTCACGAGCACCGGTTCGAGATCGAGGTAGGGATTGGAGATGTGGACGGCAATGACGCCGTTCGTCTTGAGGTGACGCGCGTAGAGGTCAAAGGCCTCGCGGGTCAGGAGATGCGCGGGAACGGCGTCACTGCTGAAGGCATCGAGCACCAGCAGGTCAAATCCCTGGGGAGGCTCCCGCTCGAGGGAGAGCCGCGCATCCCCCAGCACCACCTCGGCCTTGCCCCGGCACCTCGCCAGGCAGGTGAAGCGGGAATTGGCAATGCGCTCCACCTCCGGGTTGATCTCGTAAAAGCGGAAGCAGTCGCCGGGCCGGGCATAGCTCGCCAACGTGCCGATGCCCAATCCGACCGCGCCGACGCGGCAACGGCTGGCCGGCAGGGCGCCCATCGCCCGGCCGATGCCGCTCTGCTCGCTGTAATACAGCGTCGGCCGCCGCGACTGCCCCGGGTCAACGAATTGCCAGCCGTGCCAGATGCGCCCGTGCATGAGGCCAAGGATGTGTTCCCCCGGATCGTGGACGCGCTCATCAAAGACCCGGAGCACGCCGTAGAAGTTGCGCGAGGTCGAGACGACCGTGGGGTATCGCTCGCGGCGGAACCACAGCAGGCCGCCGAGCACAACGACCCCCAGGGCGATCCAGACACAGGCGTCGGCCTGCCGGCTGCGAGGGGTCGCGCCGTCCGCCAAGCCGGAGGCAGGACCGCGGCCGGTCGCACAGACCAGCAGGAACAGCAGGCCGCACCCGACCAGCCCCCAGTGCAATTCGTAGTAGCCGGTGAAAAGGAGCGGCGCGGCCACCGCCACGAACATCCCGCCCAGCGCCCCGCCGGCGGCAATCATCAGGTAAAACCCGGTGAGGCGGTCCGGATCGGGCCGGAGCCGGTAGAGTTCGCCGTGGCAAACCATGCAGCAGACGAAGAGCGCGCCTGAATAGGCGCCCGCCAGTTGCCAGAGCGGCCATTCGTTCCCGCGGGCAAAGGCCCAATAAAGGCCGCCGTATGCCGCCAGCAGCGCCAGCGCGAACGGGAAGCGTGCATACCAACGGGGGCTGTCGAAGCAGATCACAAAGCTCAGCAGGTAAAGGGCCAGCGGCAGCACCCACAGGAAGGGAATGACCGTGATGTCCTGGCAAAGCTTGTTCGTCGTGGCCAGCAGCAGGACCGAGGCGCAGGCGGGAAGCAGGAGCCAGAGGAGGGGGGGGAGGCGTGATGCGTGAGACGTGAGACGTGAGGCGGGAGGCGGGGGCGCTGGTTCTGCGTTCTGCATTCTTCTCTCTGCATTGCGCCAGAGGCGCATTGCGCAGAAGCCGCTGCCGAGGGCGTAGAGAACCAGTCCGCAGCCCCAGAGCGTGGCCTGGGTGTGGCGGGTCAAGTAGCTTTCAACCAGGAACGGATAGGTGACCAGCGCCAACAGCGAGCCGGCATTCGAGAGGGCGTAAAGCCGGTAGGGCGACCGGCCCGGGTTGACGCGGCTGAACCATTGCTGCATCAGCGGCCCGGTGGACGACAGGACGAAATACGGCAGGCCCAGCGTGGCCGCCAGCAGGACGAGGATGCGCAGTGTCGGGTCTTCCCCGCCGCGGGGTTTCCACGCGTCGGACGGTGTGATCGGCAGCAGCGCCAGCGCGCAAGCAACCAGAGCCAGATGCACCACCGCCTGCGTGCGTATCTTGAACCGTGAGACTACGTGCGCGTAGGCGTAGCCCCCCAGCAGCAGCGCCTGGAAGAACAGCATGCAGGTCGTCCACACGCCCGGCCCGCCGCCGAACCAGGGCAGGATGTACTTGCCGATCAGCGGCTGCACCTGGAACAGGAGGAATGCCCCCGTAAAGATCGTCAGCGCAAAAGCCAGCATGGCGCGAATTGTCCCCACGCCCCCGCCGCCGCGCCAGCACAAACTGCCCCGCCTCCGCCTCCCGGCTTGACGCCCACCGGATTTCCCTGAAAGGTGGAGCGGTGAAACAGCTATGACGATCTCTGCCTTCTTCGTGGTTTTGCTGGCCATCCCGGTGCTGCTGCTGGGCGAACTCCTGGTCCGCCACGTCCGGCTGCTCTCGCGCTTCAACATTCCCGCCCCCGTCGTCGGCGGACTGCTCGTGTCGGCGCTCGTGCTGGCGGGCCACCTGACCGGCGCGTTCGCGGTGCAGTTTCAGAACAACGTGACGGCTCGCTGGTGGACGTGGCTGGTGACGGCGGAGGTGGATTGGTTCAAGGCGCCCAGCAAGAACGTGAACACTCCGTTCCTCGTGGCCTTCTTCACGTGCATCGGACTGAATGCCCGCTGGGACCTGGTCCGGCGCGGCGGCCTGCAGGTGCTGGTCTTCCTGGCGGTAGCGGGGGTGCTGGCGGTGCTGCAAAACGGCATCGGCGCGGTGCTGGCCAAGGTGCTGGGTGTGTCCCCGCTGCTGGGGTTGGTCTGCGGCAGCGTGACCATGACGGGCGGCCACGGCACGGCGCTGGGGTTCGCCGCTGACCTGGAGAAGGCCGGGTTGCCAGCGGCGGCCGTCGTGGGCGTGGCGGCAGCAACCTTCGGCCTGGTGACCGGCGGCCTGATCGGCGGACCGGTGGGAGGCCTGTTGATTCGGCGGCACGGCCTCAAGCCGGGTGCCGGTGCGCGGACACACCTGGAGGGCGGCAGCAGCGGGGAATCGGGCATTCTGAACGACCTGCGGCTGCTGGCGGGGTTCGGCGCGCGGTTCTTCACCCACCTGCTCTTGTTGCTGGCCTGCATCAAGGCCGGGGCGTGGGTGAGCTATTTCATCCAGCAGACCCGGATCACCTTCCCGGTCTATATGGGCGCCATGCTGCTGGGCGTCGGGGTGCGCAACCTGGTTGATTTGCGCAGCCCGAAGCGGGTGGACAGCGAGATCATTGATACGCTGGCCTCGGTGTCCCTGGGGGTCTTCCTCGCCGTCGCCATGATGAGCCTGAACCTGATCGAGCTGGCCAACGCCGCGCTGCCGATGCTCATCATCCTGTCGGTGCAGGTGGTGGTGATGGCGCTCTACGCGTGGTTCGTGACCTTCCGGCTGATGGGCCGTGATTTTGATGCCGCTGTGATGGCCGGCGGCCACTGCGGGTTCGGGCTCGGGGCCACCCCCAACGCCGTGGCTAACATGAAGGCGCTCGTCGAATCCTTCGGCCCGGCCCCGCGCGCGTTCCTCGTCGTGCCGGTGGTGGGCGCCTTCCTGATTGATTTCGTCAACGCGGTGAACATCACCTTCTTCATCAACCTGCTGAAGTAACGGAGACGCCGGCGCTCATTTCTTGCAGCCGTCCCGGCCCATGAGGGCCTTGCGCAGTTGGGCCTCGGTCGTGTTCGGCCACTTCAGCTTTCTCAGCCACAGGTTGGCCCTCGCGTGGTCGAAGACCTGGGCATCAAACGGCCGCCCGAGCCATTCCTTCATGCTCTGCTCCTCCGTTCGCATGTTTATATGGAAAACCTTCAAGGGGACGGGCGCTTCGGCGAAGTGGCCCTGCCTGGGGACGCGGGCGCGTATTGGCTGCGGAAGGTCGTCTCCAATTCCTTCCAGCGCGACTCCATCCGAAGGGCTCGATCCGGTTGCTGCGCGGCCAGGTCGTGCAGTTCACTGCGGTCTTTCGCCAGGTCATACAGCTCCCACTGGTCCCTGTTCTCCTGGGCGGACACCACCTTCCAATTCCCCATGCGCAGGGCGCGGTTGCCCTCGTGCTGGAAGAAGATGAAGTCGTGCTCGACCGCGCCGTCCTTGTGGAACGCCGGCACCAGGCTCCGCCCGGGCAGCGGCGGCGCGGCGGCCCCGTTCCAGGTGTTGGTAATATGCGCCCCGGCCAGGTCAAGCAGCGTGGGCGCGAAATCCGTGACGTGGCCCGGGTCGTGCCGGAATTCCCCGCGCGCCTTGATCCCCTTCGGCCAATGCACAATCAGCGGCGTGCTGATGCCGCCTTCATGCGTCCAGATCTTGTGCCACCGGAACGGCGTGTTGCTGGCGCTCGCCCAGCCGGGCCCGATGCACAGAAACGACCGCCACGACCCGGGAGGCGCGCTCCGGTCGTGGCCCTCGCCGCGCACCATGAGCGTGGCGTCCGCGCCGTTGTCGGACAGGAAGAAGATGACGGTATTGTCGAGGGCATTCATGGCGCGGAGCTGGTCCACCACGCGCCCGATCTCCCGGTCCATCCGGTCCACCATCGCCGCGTGGATGGCCATCTTGGTGGCCTGGAAAGTCTTCTGTTCGGCCGTGAGCGTTTCCCACGGCACCGGGTGCTCGGCTTCGCCGGGGCCCAACTGCTCCAGGACCTCCGGCTTGAAGTAGCGCGGCGTGAAGGTGGGATCGAGCGGCGGCAGCGCGCAGTCGAGCAGGCCCGTTTGGCGGAGCCGCTGCGAGCGCTGCTCCCGGATCACGTCCCAGCCTGCCAGGTAGCGGTCGCGGTAGCGCGCGATGTCCTCGGGCAGGGCGTGCAGCGGGAAGTGGGGCGAGATGAAGGCCAGGTAGAGGAAGAAAGGCTCCGCAGCATGATTCGTCGCGTGGTCCTGCAGGTAGTTGATGGCGTGGTCGGCAAAGGCGGTGGTCGCATAGTAACCGCTATCCGGCTTTACCGGCGGCAACGGGCGATCGTCCTCGAAGTGCCGGCTGGGCAGGAAGTAGCGGTCCGAGTCCTCAAACCGGTAGGAGTGGTCGAACCCGCCATCAACCACGGACCTGGGCGCGCCCATCAGGTGCCATTTGCCCGAATGATAGCAGCGGTAGCCCAGCGGTTTCAGGTAATGCGGCAGGACGCGCGTCCAGGGCGGCAGCTTCCCCTTGGGCGGGTCCATGCCGATCTGCTGGGCGTAGTAGCCGGTCAGGAGGCTCGATCGGGTCGGCCAGCAGCGCGCGGTGTTGTAGAACTGGGTGAAGCGCAGCCCGTTGGCCGCCAGGCGATCCAGGTTCGGCGTCTGGATCTCCCCGCCGTAGCACCCCGGGTCCGAGAAGCCCATGTCGTCGGCCAGGATGATGACGAAGTTGGGCGGGGCGTCTTTGGTGGCAGCGGCCAGGGCGGCGGGTCCGCCGCCTAGCCATAGGCCGATGGATGCGGAGACGCCAATGAAACTAAGAAACCACTTCAGCACCAAGCGAGTATGACAAACCGCACGACCGTTGTGAAGACCGGAATCGAGCCGCCAGCAACCCGACAGGGCTGCGTTATTCGTTCGCTCAATTAGTAAGCAATTGCTCCGTAATTGGATTTGATTACAATCGCAGGATGACCAGAACTACCAAGTCTTTGATGGCGGCCGCGGTTTGTGCAATGGCAGTTGGCACGGGCGTCTGCGGGCTGCAAGCCGCGACGATTACCATTCCCAACGCGTCGTTCGAGTCGCCACCGACGGCTTACGCGAATCCTTTCATTAATTCCTGGCAGCAGGTTCCGCAACCGGATTTGAATGACCAGACCACCTTCCTGACCGGCGTATTCTCGAATCAGCCGCCCGCCGACCCCTTCCACATTGATAACTGCGACGGCAGCCAGGCGATGTTCCTGTTCGCGGTGCCCCAGGCCGCCATCCTCCAGGACTACGACTCGACCGACTGGATGAACCCCACACCGACGCACGCCTTTGATGCAGCTTTCGAGGTCGGCAAGTCTTACCGGGCAACCGTTGGCGTTCTCGGCGGCACCAACTTCGCCATTCCCATGCAGGAGGGGACAACGCTGGAGCTGAGCTTGTATTACAGGGATAACGCCAGCAACCTGGTCAACGTGGCGGCGACCTCGATCACCAATAGCGGAGATCTCTTCCCCACCGCGACCCATTTCGTTGACTTCCAGGTGGAGGTCCCCACGGTGCAGGCAAGCGATGCCTGGGCCGGCCGGCACATCGGCGTCAGAATCCTGTCCACAACCTATGAGCTTATTGGGGGATACTGGGATTTAGACAATGTTCGGCTCGCCTCGACGATCACCCCGGTGTTGCTGGCGCCCGGCTATACCAACGGCCAGTTCTCCTGCACCCTGCAAAGCGAGCCTGGGCTGCGTTTCGAAATGCTGGCCGGCACAAACCTTGAGCTCCCGTTGTCCAACTGGACCCGCCTTGGGGTTGTGACCAATATCGGTGGAACCGTTCCCTTCCTTGACCCCGCCAGCGGCCTCACCCGCCGGTTTTACACGGCGCGCCAGTTGCCCTGAGAGACGGTCAGGGGGACGGATTCGTCACCGTAAACGAGTATAACTGCCCGGGGGGCCGCACCTCGAAGCGGAGGCGGAATGGGCCGCGCGGGGCCACCTGGCGGAGCGGCCTGGCGCCGAAACGCACGAGGTGGCGAACCGAGTCACCGCCTACGCCGGCCGAGGCCAATGCCTTGCCAGATTGATCCAGAACCTGCACGCTGACCGGACCGATCGCGTTGAGCATCAGCTCCTGGGCATTGACCTGGATCAGCGGGGTGGTGATCACGCCGCCATCCACGGACACAAAACCATCCCGGCGCAGGCGGGCGCGGAAGATGCCGCCGCCGTGAAGCCGGCGCTCGGCGGGGGCATTCTTGCCCGAGGACGAGGCGGAGTAGTAGTAGATGAGTTCGTCACCGACGCGGAGGGGACCCTGGCTGAACTCGCTGATGTAGCCGCCGTCGTTGGTGCCGCCGTTGCCGCCCTCGGCGCCGTTGGGGATGAAGACCTCCGCGACGCCGGTATCGTTCGTGAAGGGCACCTTGCGCCAGTCGAGTCCATCCCGGCTGACGACCAGCTTGAGGAAGGCGCAGCCGGCGGCGGACCATGGATAGCTGTCCCGACCGTGGAAGATCTTCAGGCCGCCCAGCCAGAGCGATTCGTAGCGCCAGGCCGTGCTGGCGTAGTATTCGTCAGCGGGTGAATCGCCGTTGCGCGCGGCCATGGCGGGCATCAATTGGATACGTTCCAGCTTGCGGATGTCGAACGGGCGATCGAGCCCATCCAGGAAGGCGTAGGCCCGGGATCTTGAACCGTAGCCAGGGACAATGTCGTGCGGGGCGTAGAACTTGAACAGGCCCAGGAACCGGTTCTCCACGGGATCATGTGCGAACAGGGTGACATCGCCCGGACCGTAGAGAGTTCGGCCATCCTGGGTAATGGCGCGGCAGCTCGGGTCGCCATCGCCGGCAAAGCCGCTGAAGACCTGGCGGCCCTTCTGCCATCGTAGCCCGTCGGCGGAATCCACATACCAGATGCCTTCCCATTCGTTGCCCACGTTGGCGGCCCAGACCCAGCCTTTGTAAGGGCGAGTCATGTCGTTCGTGTCGTAGTAGCAGGAGAAAAGGTCAATACCGGGGCGGCCGTGGGCGTCCGGGGGGAGGGGCGAGAACGGGAGGTCCAGGGTGACCTTCTCCAGCTCAGCGTTGGTGTTGGGTTGCCAGGCGAGCCCGTCGGCGGAGGTGAGCCGGTACATCTGCCGCGAGGGCCACTCCTGCACGAACATGACGTGGCGGTTGAGGCGGGTATCCCGCACGATGCTCCCGTAGGCCAGGAGCGTGGTTCCGGCGCGGGCGGCGATCAACGGGGTGTTGCCGCCGTTGTCCTTGGCCGGTTGGTGCAGAGTGCGGCGCAGGCCGCTCGCCCGCTCGATTGCGCCATCATCCACGAAGAGCTGGGCGACTCCGGGTTGGATTCGGATTGGGGTTGGCGCGCCACCGCAGACGGGCAGGCAAATCAAACCCAGTGCGGTGGCGTAAAGGAGGATTTTCATGTCATCATTCTCCGTAACCGTGCGGCTTAGCCTTCCAGCCGAGCGCGCAGGCGAGTGTGCCGATGGCCGCGACAATGAGCATGCCGATGAACCCGGCATCCCAGCCGTAGGTTTGCACCAGCTTGCCCAGACCCCAGCCGGACAGGGTGGTGCTGGCGTAGCCGAAGAAGCCGGTCAGGCCGACGGCGGTGGCGGCGGCGCGCTTGGTGGCGAGATTGGCCGCGGCGATGCTGATGAGGCATTGCGGGCCGTAGATGAAAAAGCCCGAGGTGCAGAGGAACAGGGTGTTGAGCAGCATGGATTGGCCCGCCACTTTCCAGAACAGGAGAACCGAGACGCCCGCCATGGCCATGTAGAACACGCAGGAGCGGAAGCCGCGCCCGCCAAACAGCCGGTCGGTCAGCCAGCCGCCAATGAGCGCCCCGATCATGCCGGAAATCTCGAAGCCGGCGACCATCCAGCCGGCATGGGTCAGCTTGAGGTGCTTGGCCTGGGTGAGCAGGGTGGGACCCCAATCCAGCATGGCATAGCGAATGGTGTAAACGAAGAAGTTCGCCACCGCGAGCAGCCAGATGTAGGGATTGCTGAAGACATACTTTACCGCCACCGCCTTCCAGTCCTCGCTATCGCCGGCGGCGGTCTTGCCCCTGGTGCCTTCGACCTCGGGGAGGCCGAGCGACTGCGGCGTATCGGGCAGCGCGGACCAGAGGAACGCGGCGCACAGAAAGGCCAGCGAGGCCGGCACGAAGAAGCAGAGGCGCCAGTTGCCGTAGTAGCTCAGCAGGTAGCTGCAGATCACCACCACCATTCCCGCGCCAATGTTGGTGGAGGCGTTCCAGATGGACATCTTGGTGGCCAGCTCCCTGGGGGGGACCCAATGGGTAAAGGCCCGCGCGCACGGTGGGAAGCCCATGCCCTGGAACCAGCCATTGATCATCCAGAACATCCCGAGAGTTACCACGGCCGAACTCAGGCCGAAGAATACGTTCACGACCGCGGACAGGAGCAGGCCGGTGGCCATGAAGGTGCGGACATTGCAGCGGTCACCGAAGAAGCCGTTCACGAACTTCGACACCCCGTAGAGCACGCCGTGCAGCGTGAGGAACAGCCCGAGGTCGGTCTTGGTCACGCCGAGGCTGCTCTCCATCACCGGCATGGCGATGCTGAGGTTCTTGCGGACGAAATAGTAAGTCGCGTAGCCGACGATGGTGGCGACGATCATGCGCCGCTCCCAGTAGCGATGCTTCGTCTTGATCAGCTCCGGCTCGCTCAGCATCACCGCCGCTGCGGGCTCCGGCTCAAACAGGCGCAGGAGCGCCGGGAAGCGCTTGGGGGAGGCAATCCGCGCGCCGGGAGGTTCGATTTGGGATGCCGGTGCTGACATTTAGGCAGAGACTGCCTCAACGGCCCGGGCAGAGGAAGCCTGCATTTGCGTGCCGGTCATCCGCGTGTAGCGCTCCAGCTCGGCGCTGAGCTCCTCCGGGGACCAGCCCAGCAG
>JAPLUA010000271.1 GCA_026397855.1 Verrucomicrobiota bacterium
CGGCCCGGCTGGGGGCAACGGTGCTGCTGCTGGAGGAGACGGACTGGATCGGCGGGCAGATGAACGCGGCGGCAGTAACCTCGATGGACGAGGGGCCGAGAAACGGTGACCGGCCCTACGTCCTGGTACGCGAGCGTGGGCTATACCATGAGTATGCGGAGGCGGTCACGGCGTATTACCGGGAGCGCGGGATGACGGCGGAGACGGCTTATTGGCGGGGGCACATCTGCATGGAGCCGCGGGTGGGACAGGAGATTCTCTACCGGATGCTGGACGCGGCGCGCGGCAAGACGCCGGCGCTGCACGTTGCGCTTCGCGCGAAGGTGACGCAGGCGCTCAAGAGCGGTGATGCGGTGACGGGGGTGGAAATCGAGCTTGTGACCGCGCAAGGAACGGTGAAGCGGCTGGTCCGAAGCAAGGTGCTGGTGGATGCTACCGAATGGGGGGATGTGATCCCGCTCACGGGAGCGCGCTATCGCGTCGGCAACTGCACCGGCCAGGGGCCCGATCCCAAGCGCGAAATCCAGAGCCTGACGTGGACGGCGGTCATCAAGCAGTATCCGAAGGGCGTGCCGGCGGAACTGGTCGTCTCCCAGGCCCCGCCGGAATACGCGGCGGCGGAGCCGCGCCTGCTGAAGGGAGTCGTGGCGGGCAATCGAGTGGACACGAAAGCCGTGCCCTGGAACTTTGCGACGTTCATCGGCTATCGCGGGATGCCCAACAGCGAGCAGCCGGGCGTGCGCGAAATCACCCGCACCCACATGAACTACAACAACGACTACCCGGCGCGCATTGGCGACGTGGAGGACGCGGCGCTGCGGCTGGCCACCTGCCGCAAGGCAAAGCTGAGGACGCTCCAGACGCTCTACTACATCCAGCACAGGCTGGGGAAGACGGACTGGTCGGTGGCCAACGACGAAGGTTACGACTCACCCTACAACCGCGCGCAGGTGGATCAGTGGATCAGGGAGCAGCCGGAGCTGGCCCCTTACCGGGCGATTCTCTACCAGTTCCCGGTGATGGCCTACGCCCGCGAAAGCCGACGCATCATGGGCCTGCAGACGCTGACGGCACGTGAGATTGAGCGGCGCCCGGGCTCGCCCACGATGTTCGAGAGCACGGTGGCGCTCGGCGACTACGCCGTGGACCTGCACGGCTCGAAGAAGCCTGAACTGATTGAGCTGGAGCTTGACCGGGTCGAGGACATGCCGACCAAGAGCTTCGGCGAGCGGGGCATGGGCCCCTTCGCCATTCCATTCGAATGCTTCATCCCGGAGAAGGTGGACGGCCTGGTGGCCGCGGAGAAGAACATCTCGCAATCCCGCCTGGCAAACGGGGCTACGCGGCTGCAGCCCAGCACGATGCTCATGGGCCAGGCTGCGGGGGCTATTGCCGCCTTGTCGGTCAAGCATGGCGTGAAGCCGCGGGAACTCGACCCGGTCCTGGTGCAGCAAGTCCTCCTCGCCGCCGGCGACACCTTGCAGATTACACTGCTCAAGGATGTGGCCAAATCGGGCTGGGAATGGCCGTCCATCCAACTGGTCACCGTCCACGGCCTGATGTCCCTGGACAACGGCAGCTTCTTCCCGGCAGCGCCGCTGACCAGCGACGCGCTGGCGCTGCTGGTGAAGCGGCTTTTCAACTCCAGTTCCAGCCCCCGGGAGCCCATCACGCGGGCAACCTTTGCCCGGCTGCTGCAACCCGCCATGGCGCAATCGGGAGTGAAACTGGAGGCGGCAGCCGCACTGAGCGAACCGGCGCGCCCCATCACGCGCGTCGAGACGGCGCAGATCGTCGCGGGATTCCTGGAACGGCGCGCCCTCCACCGGCTGAGCCGGCAGGAGCAAACGCTTCCGTGGCCGGCGGCCAAGACCCTTACGCCGCTCGGCCCCGAAGACATGGCGCCATCGCCGTCATCGTTGCTCGCGGCCGATTTGCGCGTGCTCCTGCAGCACAGTGTCATTGACTCCGCCGATTACTGGACCAGCCATGCGGTCAAGGAATCCGACTGCGACGGCAAGCGGGTTGCTGATCTGCTCCGGAAGGCGGCGCGAGCGATTGCACCGGGCACCGAGGATGCGCAGGCGGTAGATGCGTGCGCGGCCGCCGGCTTTTTCACCAGCCCCGATTATTGGAAGCAGAACGCTGTGGAAGGCCGCCGGTGTTCGGGCGCCCATGTGGCTACCGTGATCCGTCGCATGGCCGAGCGGCTGGCCTCCATGAAATAGCTTTCTTTCAAAAAGTAATGGCCTTTGGATGGCGAGGTGCCAGAATGGCGCTGGCCTTAACTATGAAGAGGGCGATGCGAACAACGATTTGTCTGCTGGCAGCGGCGCTGCTGGCGGACAGCTTGGTGTTGCGCGCCGACGCCAAGAGTTATAGCAGCGGGGGCGGGCACAGCTATTCCTCACATAGCTCAAGCTCCCACAGCAGCGGCAGTTCCAGCTCCGGAAGCAGTCATACCAGCAGCTCCCGTGGAGCGCGGAGTTCAGGCGGCAGCTCCACGCACAGCTCGGGAGGCAGCAGCAAAGGTTTCACATCGAGCCAGGGACGGAGTTACAGTTCCGGGTCGAGCCGGAGCGATAGCAGCCGCCAGGGCTATACCTCCGGCAAGAGTTACAGCGCCGGTTCAGGGCATTCTTTTTCCTCCAGCTCCGGCAGAGGCCAAACATCCGCACCGTCCAAATCCTCCGCGCAAGTCGAGCCGGATTCCAGCGCCTCTGCGGTCACTTTTGACCGGGCGGCTGCCCGCGCCAGGAAAGAGGAGGCGAGCAAAACAACGTTTACCCGGTTCAAGGAACGCCAGGCTCCGCCGCCAACCCTACCGGCTGGTGGGCGGGAACCCGCTGCAGATGGGGAATCGTATCGGGTCCAGCCGCCGCCGCTCCCCGCCCCCGGAGGCGGCTCCTACCGGGCCAGAAGTTACGTGCCAGATCCCGATGCCATCGCAACGCGGTCGGTCAGGGTTTACAACGTGTTCAACCCCTACTCGTCGCGCCCGTGGGTGACTTACAACGATCCCTACAACAGCCTCTTCTGGTGGTGGTTGCTTGACCGCTCGCTCGACGACCGGGCATCGTGGGCCTACCATCATCGCCATGACATGGACCCGGCACGCTACCAGGCGCTGATCGCAACCGACCAGCAGTTGGAGGCGCGGGTCCAGCAACTCGAATCAGAGCAGGCGCCGCGCGACCCCAGCTATGCGCCGGCGGGCCTCGACCGCGACCTGATGTATTCCGACCAGTATGTGAAGCGCGCTTACAGCAACTGCCCG
>JAPLUA010000551.1 GCA_026397855.1 Verrucomicrobiota bacterium
AGGTGAACGACGAGGCGCGCAAGGCAGGAACGGCGCTCGTCAACGAAGGAAAGGCGGCAGGCCCGAAAAGGAAGACGCTGATCTTCGTGAATAACCGATTGGAGGGCAACGCGCTCGAGACAATCAGTGCCATGCTCGATCCGAGCAGATAAGAAGCATTTGCTCGATCCGGCGGACTCGGGTTAACCGGATCTTCCGCCCCCCTTCAACCGTCGAGGGGATTGACATATGCCGGGAAACGCATACTGTATGCATAAACAGTATGACGGCACTCACGCGAAAACAACAGCAGATTCTCGACTTCATCCAAGGGCGGCAGTCGGCCGATCGGATTGCCCCGACATACCGGGAGATCGCCGACCGATTCGGCTTCCGCAGTCCGAACTCGGTCACGACTCACGTCCGCCTCCTTCGGCAAAAGGGTTTTCTAGCGTCGGACTCCGGCAAGGCCAGATCCTTGCGGGTCACCTCCCCGTTGGCGAGGCTTCGCAACCGCATCGTGGACATTCCCCTCCTGGGCACCATCCCGGCGGGGTTTCCTGATGACGGTGCCCCCGAGGCTGAAGGCTGTGTTTCGGTTGATGTCGGTAGCGTCGGTTTTACTCCGACGCGAAATACCTTTGCGGTAAGGGTGCGCGGTCTTTCCATGATCGGCCGCCACATCCTGGATGGTGATCTGGTGGTGCTCGAGCGCGGCCCTGAGCCCCGCCATGGCCAGGTTGTCGCCGCCCTCGTGGACGGCGAGCGGACGCTCAAGACCTACGTGGTGAAGAACGGCCATCCGTATCTAAAGGCAGAGAACCCAAAATATCCCGCCATCATCCCCGCGCAGGAATTGGTAATCCAGGGAGTGTTCAAGGCCCTCATCCGAAAGGCGGAGTAATTCATGTCGGACAACATCGCCAACGTCCTGGCCGAGCTCCAACTCCTTGGCAATCCCGCAAATGTCGCGGGCATGGCCCGCTTTGGCATCGTTGGAAGGAAACTGCTGGGCATCTCGGTAGTCCAACTTCGGACGATTGCCAAACGGACCGGACGTGATCACACACTCGCCGAACAGTTGTGGGCCTCGGGGATTTTTGAAGCCCGGATTCTGGCCGCTTTTGTCTCCGAACCAGCCCGATTGACCCGGCGGCAGGCCAACGCCTGGGCCAAGGACTTCGAGTGCTGGGCCGATTGTGACGGCCTGTGCATTCATCTCTTCCGTAAAACCCCGTTTGCACACGCGCTCGCAGTTGCCTGGAGCAGCCGCCGGGAGGAAATGGTGAAACGTGCCGGGTTTACGATGATGGCCACCCTGGCTGTGCATGATAAAGCAGCCCCTGACGCCCTCTTTCACAGCTATCTGAGCCGGATTGAGGAAGCCGCCACCGATGAACGGCACAACGTGAAGAAAGGCGTCAACTGGGCGCTGCGCCAGATTGGAAAGCGAAACCGGGATCTCAACCGGGAGGCGATCAGCACCGCCAAACGAATTCACAAACTGGATTCTCGCGCTGCGCGGTGGATCGCCAGCGATGCCCTCCGGGAACTGGAACGATGGAAGCCGGGATGATTTCGAATGTCGCGCACCATCGTGCATTTGGACGCCGATGCTTTCTTTGCGTCGGTTGAACAGGCCGCTGACTCCCGGTTGAGGGGAAAGCCCGTGGCGGTCGGCGGGGAAAGCCGGGGCATCATCGCTTCCGCCTCCTATGAAGCCCGCGAGTTTGGGGTTTATACGCCCATGCCCACAGCGCAGGCCCGCAGGATCTGCCCCAAACTCATCGTGCTGCCGGGGCACTACGATCTTTACGAGGAATTCTCCAACGGGATGTTCGCTTACGCCTACGATTTCACGCCGGATGTGGAGCGGACATCAATTGATGAGGGCTACTTTGACCTGACGGCCAACCGCAAGAAACCCGCGGTCGAAATCGCCATGACCATCCGCCAGGCGATCCGGCAGTCACTTAAGATCACCGTCAGCGAAGGGGTAGCTTCAAACAAGCTGGTCAGCCAGATCGCGTCCAAGCTCAACAAGCCCGCCGCTTTTAAATACGTGCCCGCCGGAGAGGAAAAGCAGTTTCTCCATGGGCTGCCCAACCGCTGGCTCCCGGGCATCGGGCCGAAAACCAGCGCCCGGCTGAATGCGGCGGGGCTGATCCGGATCCGGCATGTGGCGGCGATGCCGGTCGAGATGTTGGAACTTGTGCTGGGACGGCAGGCCGCAACCATCAGCCAGTTCGCCCACGGCATTGACGAGCGTCCGCTAGCTCCGGCCCGGGAGCCGCAAAAGAGCTTCAGCGAGCAGGAAACCTTTGCCGGCGATCTCACCGATGAGGGATACGTCGCGGCCACGCTGCGACGGATGGCGGACGATCTGTTTGCCAAGGTGAGGGCCGAACATCGCGCCATCCGGACGATGGCGGTGACCGTTCGCTACAATGACCGGGCAGAGGACCAGGTCAGCGAGAGCCTGTTGGAGCCGACCGACCTGGAAACGGAGGTCTATGGCCGGCTGCAGGCCATGCTGAAAAAAGCCTGGAAACGCCGCGTCAGCCTGCGGTTGGTTTCGCTGAAGTTATCAAATCTCTACGATGGAAGGTTTCGCAGCGACCTCCCGCTGGCCGTCCCCATGCAACGCCTCGGCGCCCAATCCCGGTTGGCGGCCGTCGTGGATGACCTCCGATCATCGCATGGCCGCTCGGTTATCCTCCGCGGCCATGATTTGCGGCTCCTGCACCCGCCTGCCGAAGCCCTTGCGGAAAACCCGGGGCGTTCACCAGCCCGCTGGCCAGCCCGATCGGCCATACCGGAGATCCCAACCTATGTCCCGTTGCGAACCCACAGCCATTATTCATTCCTCGACTCGACGCTTTCCCCGCATGCCATCGTGGAACTCGCGAAACTGCACCGGATGTCAGCCGTGGCGTTGACCGACACGGGCAACCTTCATGGGGCCGTGGAATTCGCGCAGGCAGCACAGGCGGCGAAGATCAAACCGATCCTCGGGGTGGAACTGTCCGTCGGCGAAAAGCCTTTGCTTCTCTACGTCGAATCGGCACCCGGATATTCCAATCTCTGCCGCCTGCTTTCCCTGCATGCCGAGCGAACCAAATGCGATGCCGACCAGGCATCGGTCGTCCACCAGGCACGCCGACCCTACCGCTTTGAGGAATTCACCGGGCTCACCGAAGGCCTGATTGCCGTCAGCCCGGATGAACGGCTGGCAGAACTGTTCCGGGGAAGCTTCTTTCGCCTGGTGACGGGGGCGAAGGGCGACGGCTGCGGCGTGCCATGCCCGCCGATTCACCATGCTTCTCCCGGTGACCGGCAACAGTTCGACATTGTGCAAAGCATCCGCACGCTGACCTTGTTGCGGGAGGAGCATCCTGAAAAGCGAACGGGCAGACGTTTGCACTTTCGCTCGCCGGAGGAAATGGCCCGCGCCTGCAAAGACAGCCCGGATTGGCTCCGGCGCACGGTTGAAATTGCGGAGCGCTGCAACTTCGAGCTTCCGTTTGGCAAACCGCAGTTCCCTGCCTTCCGGCCACAGGATGGCTCGATGCCCAGTGATTTTCTCCGCCGCCTCGTGATCAAAGGTCTGGAGGACCGATACGGCTCCCGCGCCGGTCAATTTCGCGCGCAGGCAATGGAGGAACTCGGCATCATCAGCGAGGTCGGCTACGAAGAGTATTTCCTCATTACCTGGGATTTCCTCCAGGAGTGCCGGCGACGCGGGATGGAGTGGATCACCCGCGGCAGTGCGGCCGATAGCCTGGTTTGCTATTGCCTCGGCATCAGCGGCGTGTGTCCGATCCGCTTCGATTTGTATTTTCGGCGCTTCCTGAACAAGGAGCGGATGGCCTTGCACAAGCTGCCGGACATTGACATTGATTTTGCGCACGATGCGAAGGATGACGTGGTCAAGCTTATCTTCGAGAAGTATGGGCGTGAACATTGTGCCGTGGTCGGCGGATTCTCCACGTTCCAGGCTCGCAGCGCGTTTGCCGAGGTGGCCAAGGTGCTGGGCGTGTCGGAACGGGATGTGCGGAAGTTTACCGAGCACTTCCCGTGGGGCTTCGGCGGCGGCTGGGTGCCCGATGGGCCGACCCCGAAGGGTGGGGCGGGGTTGATTGAGTTACTCCGGGCGAGTCCTGAGACGCGCAACCTTCCCCTCGACGAGGAGCCTTACAAGACGGCCATTCATATGGCGGAGTTCCTGGACGGAATGCCTCGGTATCCAAAGATGCACCCTTGCGGGCTGGTGCTATCCCGCCAGCCGATACACGAACTGACACCGACTTTCATCGCCAATAAGGGCTATGCCACCACGCACTTCGACATGGATTCAGTCGAAGCCGTGGGTCTCGTCAAAATGGACATTCTCGCCCAGGGCGGGCTGGCGGTCATGCGCGACACCAGGGCGAGGCTGGGCGCGCGCGGCATCGAGGTTAACCTGGATCATTGCGTTGCCCGGCAAAAAGGCAACGGCGAGCTGTTATTGGGGGATCCGCAGTCGGCGGAACCGTGGTGCGATCCGGAAGTGTGGAGAATGATCGCCGACGGGAACGGCCGGGCGGTGCATCACATCGAAAGCCCCGCCATGACGAGCCTGTGCCGCATGTGCAACGTGAACGAAATTGACGGTCTGGTGGCCATCGTCAGCGTCATCCGCCCGGGCGCAGCAAACGAAGGCAAAAAGATGTCGTTCACGCGCCGCTACCAGGGGATGGAAGCGATTACCTATCCGCATCGGTCGTTGGAACCGTGTTTGCGCAGCACCTATGGCCTCGTGGTTTACGAGGAACACATCCTGCAAATCTGTGAGGCCTTTGCCGGCTTGCCACCGGGTCGGGCCGATGTGCTGCGGCGGGCGTTGAATAAGCAGAAGCATGCGGTCATTGAGGAAATCCGCGGGGAGTTCTTTGCCTCCGCGCTGGCGAGGGGCCATCCATCAGACAAGACCGCCGAGGTCTGGGGGTTGGTCACGGGATTCGCAGGCTATGCCTTCTGCAAGGCCCACAGCACGGCATACGGCATCGAGGCATACCAATCGGCATGGCTCAAGCGCTACTTTCCCGCGGAGTTCATGGCAGCAGTCCTGGCCAACGGCAAGGGCTTTTATCAACCCCTGGTTTATGTGCTCGAATGCCATCGCCTCGGCTTGAAACTCCTGCCCCCTTCCGTCAACCAGCCCGGCCCGGCCTTTGTGCCGGATGGCAAATGCATTCGTGTGCCGGTGACGCAGGTTAAGGGGCTCACGGCTCAGACGACCGACGCGATGCTCAAGGCTCGTGAGCGGGGGATCTTCACCTCCCTGTCCGATTTCTATCATCGGGTCGCTCCTTCGGCGGAGGAATTGGAAGCAATGATCCGAGCCGGGGCTTTTGACGAGTTCGGCGACTCCCGCACCCGCCAGTTCTGGCAGGCGCAGCATCTCGTCAAAACCTATTCCTCAAACCCTGAACCGAATCAGGGCTGGTTGATTGCGCCGCCCGGGCTGGAGCAACTTGTGGCTGTGCCGCTCGAGGAACCCACCCGCCTGGAACGGCTGCAGGCTGAAACAGAATTGTTCGGGTATGCCGTCAGCGGTCACCCGTTGGAATTGTTTCCCGATGTGGCTTGGGATACTTACTGCCCGGTAGATCGTCTCGGTGAATTCATGGGGGAAACGGTAACAACGTGCGGACTGGTCGTGGAGCAGCGCACGCATCACCAGATTACCGGCGAACCGATGAAATTCCTGTCTCTCGCTGACTGGACCGGCATCGTGGAAACAGAACTTTTCGCTCAAACCTACAAGAGCTACGGCATGGCGACCGTTCGGCATCCAGTGCTTGAAGTGGAGGGATCGGTCGAGCCGTTTGAGAACAGGAAAGGGTTTTCATTGCGAGTTCTCAGGGCCGAGCAGCCGCGCAGCAAGGCAAAGCCACTGGTTGATGCCCGCCTCCATTCAACCGAACCACACCACATCTGAAACATCAAGACTCTCAGGCCATACTTGCGCGCATTCAACATCAGGGAGGAAATAGCCGGGGTTTACACCGATGGCCCCGACAGCTCCCTTGGGGCAATACCAGTTCAAGATCCGGGTATCCGGCCTTGATGTGGTTGGCTGTTTTGTTTCTCACGGCCTGTTGTCCTTTGCTGTCGGTTTGATTTCGAGCTTCATGTTCCTGCTTTTCATTTCGCTTGGTGGTTGATTTCCGGCCTCAAAACCCCACCCTCTCCCCATGCGCACATTACCAGCATTCATTCTCCTTTTCGCTCTTCGCTTGGCGGCCTCCAGAATTCAGGCGCAGGAACTTTACCAGTCGGAGAAAGGCCGCTCGCCACGCTGGGCAGGTTTCGAAAATCCGACGGCGGCCAAAGGCGCAGCGGGCCAAAGCAACCAGTCGGCCAAAGGCCACGCCTTCGATTCGCTCAAGGCCGGGGAATCGGTGGTTTTGATGAACTATACCGGCAGGGGGATCATCCGCCGTATCTGGCTTACCATCAGCGACCGCAGCCCGGAAATGCTCCGATCGCTGACCTTGAAAATGTTCTGGGATCCAAACCGGCAGTGCTGGTTCCCCTGGGCGATTTCTTCAGCGTCTCCCACGGCCAGATGCGCGCGCTGGAGAACGCCTTGTTCTCCAACCCGGAGGGGCGCTCGTTCAATTGCATTATCCCGATGCCATTTCGCCGTTCTGCCCGCCTTGTGTTGAGCAACGAATCCGACAGGGACCTCACCCACGTTTTCTATGACATTGACTTCGAAGCCGTCAACAAGCTGCCCAAGGACGCGCTGTACTTTCACTGCTACTGGAACCGCCAGCTCAATACCAGGCTGGGCGAGGATTTCGAGATCCTCCCCCACATCAAGGGGCGAGGCCGTTTCCTGGGCGTCAACCTCGGCGTCATCGCTAATCCCCTTTACGAGGGCAGTTGGTGGGGCGAGGGCGAAGTCAAAATGTATCTGGATGGCGATAGCACACATCCCACCCTGGCTGGCACCGGAACCGAGGATTATGCGGGTACCGCCTGGGGCTTGGGCGCATTCTCCCAGCGTTACCAGGGCTGCCCCATCGCCAACGCTACCAACCGGATGTGGTCCTTTTACCGGTTTCATATCCCCGACCCGGTCTTCTTCGACCAGGATCTGAAGGTGACGATCCAGGCAATCGGCGGAACCGGGCGTGGGAAGGTGCGGGAATTCCTTCAGAAATGCCTCCCGGTGAAACCTGTGTCTGTGGACAACAAAGGCAAGTTGATCCGCTTGCTTGAGCCGCACGCGCCGGGAATTACAGACGAAGCCTTCCCCGATGGCTGGGTCAACTTCTACCGCGAGGACGATTACTGTACTACTGCCTATTTTTACCTGGACCGGCCCACAAGTGAGCTCCCATCGCTGCCATCCGTCCAGGTCAGGACAGCCAAACTAAAATGAGCGAAAGCGCCCGCGAGCGGCCAACCGGTCCCGGGCTCTTTCGGCTTAAATCATCACCGTAAAGCCAATCACCATGTTTCTTAAAACCGTAATGCATACTGAAGAGCCCCTGGCATACACCACACCAGAAACTGCTTCTCCCTCTCCCCTGCAGCAGGGGAGAGGGGTCCCCCAGTGTTGTCTATCCCGCGGACTTGGCAGTAGATCGTGTTTTGCAGCCCTGTTCCTGGTCGTGTCGTTCGCAGCTGCAGCTCCGCCGAATCTCCCGCGACCACTTCTAACCGTGCGCAAGGTTAATGCGGTCACAAATATTGCCGCTGCCATCTGGGAACAGCCCCCCACGGTGAGCCGATTCTATTTTACCAAACTTGGCCGGCAGGCCACACAACGCACCGAGGTTCGCCTGGCTTATGACGATGCGAATCTCTACGCCGCGTTCCGCTGCCTGGAGAGTGGCAAGGGGAAAAAGGGATCAGTTTCTCCAGAGGGAGAGCTTGTGCCCGACGCCGATTCCGCATCCTTCTTGCTGGATCTGGATAATGACGGCAAGACCTACGTCATGTTTACTACCACCGCCTCGGGCCGCAAAACGGCCGAGTCGGGACGGCAGTTCATTCACAAGGCGTGGGATGTTGCCTGGAGCGTCGAGACCAACCGCCAGGGTTCGACCTGGCAGGCCCTGATGACGATTCCCTTCAGTTCCCTGGGCGTATCCACCCCGGCAGCCGGCACCCAATGGGGCGCACAGCTCAGCCGCTACGATCCAGGAACCAAGCGGCCCGGCTTCTGGTCGCAAGTCAGGAAGGACCCGCGCGAAACGAAACGCTCCGGTGACATTACATTCGCGGGGCCAGACCAGGTATCCGCCTCGATTTCCGACGTGAACGTAGTGGTGCCGGGACAGCAGGGGGCCACGGTTTACGTTTCCAATCCCACCGGCAAACCGGCAACCTTGAAAGTTCAAATCCTCAATGACGGTCTTGCCCTTGGAACTGCGGATATCGAGGCCAGGGCCGGGGAATCCTCCGTGCCTTTGCCCTTTGATTATCCCACGGATGGATGGCACGCTCTTACCATCAGCATTGCCGATTCCGCAGGCCATTTGATCACACGGAGCCCGGGAATACCGGTCCGACTGGCTTCGTATGCAAGCCGCTCGGCGCATTACATGAAGGTCGCCTCGGCCCAGAACGCTCCATCTCCCACCCTGGCGGAGGAAAAGAAGGCGGTGCTTTCGCAAATAGCCGATCTCCAGTCGCGAGCGGCGGAAGCGAGCGGCGACCTGGCGAAATGGAATCTGCTCCGCCAGGACGTGGATGCAGCTGAGAAGGCAGCGGGGAGGCTGAGGAGTGCCTGTGCGGATCCGGTTGGGCGCGGCTACGCCGTTGGCACCGAGACCGCCCTCCGTAAGATCCTGCGCGACAAGCTTTTTGAAGGTGACTACGGGACGCCCGTGCGATTGGAACTGGCGCGGAACGAATTCGAGTCAACCCAACTCGCCGTGTCCGCCCACGGCCAGGCATTGGAGAAGGTCCAGGTCTCCGTGTCCGACCTGCGCGGACCGGGCGCCTTGCTCTCGTCAAACGTGGTGGAGTTGCATCTGGTCGAATTCGTCCAAACGGGTGAACCGCCCTACGAGATTGAATATGTCGGCTGGTATCCGGACCCGTTGATGCCCTACCAGCCGTTCAACCTCGCTCGCGGGGAAATCCGGCCCATTTGGATCACCGTTCATACCCCCGGAGACCTTCCGCCAGGCACCTACAAGGGCACGGTAACCGTAAAGCCTGCGAACGCCCCGGAAACGCAGATACCCTTTGAGGTGAAGATCTGGGATTTCGCGCTCCCTGCAACCCCGCACCTGAAGACCGCGTTTGCCTTCTTTGACTACGAATACCGGGGCTGGTATGGCAGCCCCATTAACGGGGAGCAACGACGGCAGGCTGAAAAGCTCCTGCTGGATCACCACCTCAACCCGACCGACATCTATTCAAAGAAACCGCGCCCCGCAATGGAAGATCTTCCCTTCTGCGTGGATCACGGCCTCAACGCCTTCAACCTGAGCTATGTGGGCCGGGCCAAGAGCGCATCGGCACGAGCCGAGGTTGCCGAATTGATCCGCCAGCAGGAGAAGTTCCTCAAGAGCAAGGGGTGGTGGGATAAGGCTTTTGTTTATGGATTCGATGAGGTTGGCAGCAGCAGGTATCCCGATGTCCAGAGCGTATTCGGCTGGCTCAAGCAGGAGTTTCCCGATCTGCCGAGAATGTGCACCGTGATGCCAAACCCGCAGCTCAAAGGCTACGTGAACATCTGGGTTCCCCTGATCGCAAACTTCGACTACGACGAATCTCAGCCCTACATCCGGGACGGCGATGAAGTCTGGTGGTATGTGTGTTGCGGGCCTGAGCGCCCGTGGCCAAACTTCTTTGTGGATTATCCGGCCACCGATCCGCGCATCATCTTCTGGATGAACTGGAAGTACCAGGTTCCCGGCTTTCTCTATTGGACGGTCAACCGATGGCACACGAATCTGAGAGGCCGCAGCGCGGCCATCCAAAAGCAAATTGACGCCGGGAAACGCTGGCCGGAAGTTCCGTGGCAGACGCAAACCACCGCAAGTTTCAACGGGGACGGGCATCTCGTCTATCCCGGTCCCGACGGCCACCTGCTCAGTTCCATCCGGCTGGAATCCATTCGCGACGGAATTGATGATTACGAGTATTTCCACCTGCTCAACACACTGGCAAGGCAAGCTTGATGATTACGAGTATTTCCACCTGCTCAACACACTGGCAAGGCAAGCGGAGAAAAAACCGGAGACGGACAAGCTCCTCTTGGCGAAAGCCAGAAAGCTGCTGGAAGTAAGCAGCCGAGTGGTGACCTCACGCACCGAGTTCACCACCGATCCAATGGTCGTCCTCGAAGCGCGTCGGGAACTGGCCAGGATGATCGAATTAATGAGCCGGTCGGAAAGGAGTTCGGCACCCTGATGGGGTACAAAAAAATGGAGCGAGCGAAGGGATTCGAAGCATGGAAAACATTTTCATAACTTCACTAAAACCTTCAACAATAACAGGTTGCCAAAATCGTCAAATGCCAATTTCCGCCTCGAACGGCACGGAAAGCAACGGCAGTTGATGCAAAATGATGCAAACTCCGGCTCCATTTCCCGCCATTTCATCTGGGGGCGAGACTACCACATGACAGTAAATTTGCGAGATCTTAATCACTAAAGACTGTCGCCGCTTTGACGGATGATGCGCAAATCAAGCCAGATTTGCACGGCTAATTTTGCCCTGGCGGCTGGCTTGCGAATTGCCCCTGAGGCGGTTAGCTGGCGCTGAACGCCCATTTGGGTCGGCTGGGGAGATCCCAACACGGCGTAGCGCAACGAGCCGGGCGCTTTTTGGGCGCAAGACGCCAATCGGCTGAGAGGTAAAGGAATAGGTTTTTGTGGCCTAGATATATACAGCGGTATATACTGTTGGCATGAGCACTCATTTGACACCGCATTTACTCCTCCAACAAATCGCCCAAATTACACGCATG
>JAPLUA010000134.1 GCA_026397855.1 Verrucomicrobiota bacterium
TCCTGAACTGGTCCGCCGACTTCACCCAGACCCGCGCCCTCAAGGTGCTGACCCAACCCCTGGTCGCCACCGGCAAGGTTTGGGTGGCCGTTCCGGGCCTATTCCGATGGGAACTGGGCCAACCCGCCCAAACCATCGCGCTGCGCCAGCCCGATCAGCTCCTCCTGATTTATCCCAAGCTCAAGCGCGCCGAGAAGTATTCGCTGACCGACGTACCGCCCGGTCCGCTGCGGGACGCGCTAGCGCTGCTGGACGCCAGCTTCCCCCGCGACCGCGCCACCATGGAAGGCCGCTTCCGCCTGCTCTCGGCCATGGAAACAAACTCCACGCTCCAGGTTATCCTCCAGCCCAAAAGCGCGGCCGCCCGCAAGTTCATCAACGAAATCATGATCGCATTCCGCACCAACGATTTCGCCATCGCCGTCACCGCCTTGAAGTTCTCCGACGGCTCCAGCCTCCGCAACGACTTCACCAACACGGTGATCAACCAGCCCATCCCCCCCGACACGTTCACTCCGAAGCTGGCGGCGGATATCACCGTGGTTGAGCCGCTCCGCCAGTAAGCCGGGCGAAAAACAGCGCCTTCGCTCAGTCCCGCAATGGAATGGCAATGATCACCTCATAATCGGCCGAACCGTTCGGCGAGTCACACAGGTAGAGGTCGAATCCCCCTGCCGTTGGCTCGAGCGCGATGACATCACGGCCTTTGCGGCTTACGATCATCGCCCGGGGCAGATCCAGCCTGGCACCGGGATCGCGCCAGGTAGAAGGTGTGCGATCGAGGTTGGCCCAGGGTTCGCCGTCGAAGGTGACATCCACCGGCGGCGACCAGCTGCTGTGCTCATAGCGCACGCTGCCGCGGGTGAAAATCATCCGCCCGCTTCCATCCACATGGGCGGTGATGCGCAGCAGCTTGAAATTCGTCCCCGCCCAACTGGTGGAAGCTGCCGCGAGTTTGCCGGGACCCGGCCTGCCGGCCTCATCGGTTTTCCTGCAAGTAATGCACCCGCACAAGCTAAAGCAGATTGCCAGTCCCAGGGCGAGTTTCGGTATTTTCATGCGGGCATATCATTACCAGCATTGCGGCTGATTCGGAATTCGAAATCAGGACTTTCGACGGCGAACCCGGCTTGACGCGGCTCCAAGCTGAGACATAATAACCTGACATGACCACAAGTAACGACGATTGTTCCGCAGCCGGGCACCAGTCCGGCGGCGGGAGCTTTCCGGTGTTTCCCCCAGTGGCGCCAGCCCCGGCGGCCCCGGCCAATCGCCAGCTCGTGCCGCCCTCGACCAATCTATGACCGCACCGACCGACCCCAAGACCATCGCCGAGAAGCTGTGCCAGTTCGCGCGGACGAACTTCCTGGCGGACGGAGTGGAGTTCAACGAGCACAGCCCCCTGGCCGAGGTGGGGATTGATTCCTTTGCCCTGATGGAGCTGCTGCTCTGCAGCGAGCGCACGTTTGGCATCCGGGTTCCGGAGTCGCACCTGACGCGCACGAACCTCGTCTCGGTCGCCACCCTGGCAAGCTGCATCTCCGAGCTGGCCCGCGGCAACCCTTCCGTGTCAACCGCCCGCGAGTAGCCCCCTGACCGGCAACGCCCTGTCGCCCGAATATGCTTCCGTTGCCTAGCCAGATCCGGTTGGCTGCTGGCGACTACTTCATGCACGGACAGGACCGCCGGATGCGGCGCTACGGCCTGCCCGGTAATGTCTGCCGCGTGGCGCTGCGGCTGGACGGCGGCCTGGATACGGATCTGCTCCGCGAGCGCGTGGCGGCTTCCCCGATCCTGAACTGGCTGGCGCGAGTGCGCATTGTCCGCTCACTGCCGCTGTTGCCCCCGCGCTGGCACGCCGCCGCCGGGCCGAAGACCTTCTTCCACGAGCACAACGGCGCCGCAGCGAACGGGGCTGAGCCCGGAACCCTCCCGCCGGCCGTGGCGGAAAGGGATTTGCGCGCGGACGAAGGCCCGGCGCTGGCCCTGGACCTGGTGCGCAACGCTGACGGAACCCGGCACCTGGTGTACTCGTGGAACCACGCCCTGATGGATGCCCGCGGCGCGGAGCTGATGCTGCGGCATCTCAACGCCGGCCAGGAGGTGAAGGATCCGCCCACGGTGGAGAACCTGATCAACCCCGCCCAGAAGGTGTGGAACCTATCCAAGTGGTGGAACAGCGTGAAGCTGGCGCGAGGTTCGATGGAATGGCTCCGCAAGTCCGGCAGCGAGCCCGTGTTCACCCTGATGCAGTCCCTGCGTCCGGCCGGGCCCTGTCGCGGCCAGTGCAGGCTTCTGTCTTTCAGCGAGGAGGAAACCGCCCGCATGGATGCGCGCTGCCAGAGCCTGAATGCGGGGTTCCGGCGCAGCAATTTCTACCTGGCTTCCAGCATCCGCGCCTTGCACGCCGTGGCGCAGGGCCGCGGGAACAAGGACGAGGCCTACCTGGTTCCCGTCCCCCACGACATGCGGCGGCGCGGCGCCAACGGCCCCATCTTTTCCAACCAGCTTTCCATCCTGTTCTATCGGATCGAACCCCGCCAGGCCGGGAACCTCAGCGAGATCATCGCGGAGGTGACGCGCCAGATGATGGACCAGATCCGCGACCGGTTCCCGGAGGCCTGCATGGCAGCGCTGGACATGTTCAAGCCCATGCCGCTGGATTATTACGTCCGGCACCTGGGCCAGCCCACGCGCGGCAAGTTTGCCAGCCTGTGTTTTTCGGACTCCGGCGAGACCTGTGCCGGAATGAGCCAGTTGCTGGGCGGGCGGATACAGGAAGTCACGCACCTGGTGCCGACCTGGCGGCCGCCGGGCCTGACGATATTGTTCTGGAGTTTCAAAGGCCGGCCCCGCGTCCTGTTGTCGTGGGTGGACGATTGCCTCAGCCCGGCGGAGGTTAACATCCTGGAAGAGGGGCTGCGCGCGGCCTTATTGGAAGAATCGGTGGCATGAAATTACTACTAGTAGCAACCAATCGCGAGCGCTCACCCTACCCGGTGGCGCCGCTGGGAGCGCTCTGCGTGGCCGCCGCGGCTCGCGACGCCGGCCACGAGGTGGAGTTCCTGGACATGGGAATCTCCAACGCCCCGGAAAAAGACCTGAAGCGGGCGCTGGAGAAGGACCAATACCAGGCGGTGGCTTTCGGCATCCGCAACCTCGACAACTGCTGGGCCTTTGCGCCGCGCCTGTATTTCGACGACGTGCGCCTGCTGGCGGAAACGGTCAGGCGCTCGTTCAAGGGGCCGCTGATCCTGGGCGGCACCGGGTTCTCGGTCTCACCGCACGGCTGGATGCAACGCCTGGACGCCACATGCGGGGTGATCGGCGAGGGCGAGCGGGCTTTCCCCGAGGTGCTGCGGCGGCTCGAAGCCGGGCAATCGCTGGAAGGGGTTGATGGCGTTATCACCTCGGGCAGGAACGGCAAGTCGGTGGCGGAGCTGTCCGCCACCGTGATTGACAAGCTCAGCGACCTGCCGCTTCCGGCCCACGACCTTTGCGGGTATGCCCGCTACCTGAACCGCGGCGGCTTTGTCGGCGTGCAAACCAAACGCGGCTGCCCCCTGGGCTGCGTCTATTGCATCTACCCGCAATTGGAGGGCAAACGTTACCGCCTGCGACCGCCCGAAGCGATCGTCGAGGAGGTGGAGAAGGTGGTGGTCCAATCGAAGCTGCAGCACTTCTTCTTCGTGGACAGCGTCTTCAATGATCCGCGCAAGCACGCCCTGGCCGTGTGCGCCGCGTTGGCCCGCCGCAAGCTGCCCATCCAATGGACGGCATTCTGCAACCCGCTGGGCTTCGATGCGGAAGTCGCCCGAGCCATGGCCGCCGCCGGCTGCACCGGCATCGAGTTCGGGCTTGATGTCGCCACGCCCAAGATGCTGGAGGCGCTCGGCAAACCCTTCGACCAGGCAGACATCAAGGTCGCGCTGCAAGCCGCGCGCGACGCCGGGTTGCCCTTCGTGAATTACATGCTGTTCGGCGGCCCGGGCGAGACCTGGAAGGACGTGCAGGACACCCAATCCTTCCTGAACACCTGCGCGCCCGCCAACGCCGTGTTCGCCTCGTTCGGCATCCGCGTTTACGAAGGCACCGCACTCGCCGATACCGCACGGGAGGAAGGCGTGGTGACTTCGAGCCAGGACCTGTTCCAGCCTGCCTATTATCTCTCTCAGCCCATGGCCGAGCAGACCATCGAAAACCTCGACCGCATCTCCCGCCAGCGCGCCGAGTGGACCTCGCCGGCGGACTGGCGGCGGCCCATGATGCTCTGGGCGCAAAAGGTCATGGTGATGCTCAAGGTTCGGCCGCAGTGGAAGTATATCCAGGGCTACGGGCAGCACATGCGAAGGTGGCTTAAGTGAGCGGGGGAGGATGATGCGTGAAACGTGATGCGTGATGCGTGGAGTATGCTGGGGCATAAGCGGAGGTGGGGTACGTGAGCCGCGGCGGCCCAGGCAATGACGCGGCGATTTCCTGCGACGTGCTCGTCATTGGCGGCGGCGCCGCGGGCGTGGCGGCCGCGGCCGCAGCCGGGAGCGCGGGCGCACGGGTGGTGCTGCTGGAACGATATGGATTCCTCGGCGGACTGGCAACGGCGGGCCAGGTGGGCACCGTCTGCGGACTCTACTTGCGCGACAGCGCCCAATCGGAGCCCGCGCTGGTCGCGGGCGGCTTCGTCCAGGAGTTCACCTCACGCCTGCATCGCGCGGCTGGCAGCGAGCCGCTGCGGCTCGAAGCCGGCCTCTGGGTGCTGCCGTTTTCCACCGGCGCGTTTGCGCGCGTGGCGGATGCCCTTGTGGGCGAGTCGGGAAACGTCACGCTGGTGTTGCACGCCACGGTAGCCGAGGCGCGGACGGACGGTCCGCGCCTGGTCGAGGTGTGCGCCCTGGCCTGGAACGAGCGCCTGTGCGTTCGCGCCGGGGCCGTGGTGGATTGCTCCGGGGAGGCCACTGTGGCCTCTCTCGCGGGCGCCGCGGTGGAGGATGGCGTCGGCGACCAGGTCCCGGCATTAGTTTTTTCCCTGGAGAATGTGGATCCCGGCCTGGCCGAACGCGGCTTGCTGGAGGTGCGGCGCGAACTGCGCCGCGGCGTGGAGGAAGGCCGCCTGCCCGCCGCGTGTGAGCGTCTTTCACTGGTGCCCGGCACGGGCGGCGATGGCCGCCTGGCGCTCAAGCTCAACTTGCCGCCCCCCGAAAAATGCCTTCCCTCCTGGCAGCAGGTCACCGGTTGGGAGCGACAGGCCCGCACGCTGGTGGACGACCTCGCGCGTTTCCTGGTGGACAATGCCGCCTCCTGCCGGAAAGCGCGCCTGGGATCGGTGGCCCCCCAGCTCGGCATCCGGTCAGGGCGCCGGATTCGCGGCCGCGCCAGCCTCACCGATCAGGATGTGCTCGGGGCCCGGAAGCACCCCCTCGGGGTGGCTCGCGGCAGTTGGCCCATGGAGCGCTGGGGCAAGAGTCCGCGACCCGGGATGGTCTATTTCGACGAAGGCGGCTATTACGAAATTCCCTTGGATTGTCTGCGGCCCGTGGAATTGGATAACTTACTGGTCGCCGGCCGATGCTTCTCCGCCGAGGGCGGGGCCATGACTTCGGCGCGGGTCATCGGCACCGCGCTCGGGACCGGCTGGGCCGCCGGAACCGCCGCGGCATTCCAGGCGTTGGGCCGGCCCATGGACGAAGCGGTAGAAACCATTCGACAGCAGCATGAACGTCTTTGACACCCTCTCTCATTCCGCCCGCCAATGGCCCGACCGGACGGCGATTATTGACACCGCCGGGGCGCTGGATTACCAGTCGCTCTGGCGCGAGATCCAGGCCCTGAGGCTCGAGCTTTCCCGGCTGGAGGTGCGCGCGGGCCAGGGCGTAGGCGTGCGGGCCCGCAACGGGCGCGCGTTCGTCATCGCAGCCCTCGCGGCCCTGGGATGCGGCGCGGTAGTAATGCCCATCCACCACCAGATGAAGCCGGAGGAGCTGTCAGATATGCTGGCGCGCGCGCCCCTCTGCGCCATCCTGAGCGACGGCATCGGCCCGGCGCCGGCGGGTGAAACGGCTTCCCAGCTAAAGCTGTTGGATGGGACCTCCCTGCGCTTCACGCGCATGGCGGGCCCTCACCTTCCGCTTGCGCCGGGGATCGAAGACGCCGCGTTCGTGCGGTTCACCTCGGGCACGACCGGCGCCGCCAAGGGCGTGGTCCTGACGCATCGCGGGGTGCTGGAGCGCACGCGTGCCGCCAACGCCGGGCTGAGGCTGACTCCCGAGGACCGAGTGCTCTGGGTTCTGCCGATGGCCTACCACTTCTATGTCTCCATCCTTCTCTACCTCGAAGCCGGCTCCACGGTGATTGTCAGCGGGGATTACCTGGCCGAGAGCATCCTCGACGCGGCCATCGCCCACAATGCCACATTCCTTTACGTGACCCCGATGCATGTGCGCATGTTGACCGTCGAGCCGTCGGGGCGGGCGCTGCCGCCCGCGCTCAAGCGCGTGATGTCGGTCTCCAGCCGGCTCCATCCCCAGTCCGCGCGGGATTTCCACGCTCGCTACGGCGTCCCCGTGGCGCAGGGCTATGGCATCATCGAGGTGGGGTTGCCCATCATGAACATCGAGGAAGCCGCCGAGCATCCCGAGGCGATCGGCCGGCCGCTGCCCGGGTTCGAGGCGGCCCTCCTCGACGAGACCCTCAAGCCGGTGGCCGAAGGTGAAACCGGGCACCTCGCCCTGCGCGGCCCCGGCATGTTCGCCGGCTACCTGAGCCCGCCCCGGCGCCGCGACGAGATCCTGCGCGACGGCTGGTTTCTCACCGGCGACGTGGCGCACCGCGACAGCGCGGGACGCATCGTGCTGGACGGGCGGACCTCGTCCGTCATCCATGTCGCGGGCCTCAAGGTCTTCCCCGAGGAGGTCGCCGCGGTGCTGGACCAGCACCCGGCCGTGTTGCGGTCGCGCGTGACCACGCGGCCCCATCCGCAGACCGGCGAGGTGGTCCACGCCGAAGTCCAGTTGCGCAGTGGCGGCCCGGCAGCCACCCGGGAGGAGATTCTCACCTTCTGCCGCCACCGCCTCTCCAATTACAAGGTGCCGACCTCGCTCGAAATGGTCGCCGAACTCAACCTGACCTCCAGCGGCAAGGTGCGGCACGGATGAAGCCGGACGTCGTCATCATCGGCGGTGGGGTCGCGGGACTCGCCTGCGGCTGCTATCTGCGGATGAACGGCTACCGCACCGAAATCCTGGAGATGAACGACTCTCCCGGCGGCTTGTGTGTCGCCTGGGACCGGGGACCTTACACCTTCGACGGCTGCCTGCGATGGCTCGTCGGCACCGACCCCGCCTCGCTCTTCCACCAGATCTGGCATGAGTTAGGCGCCATCAATGGCCACGACATCGTGCATCGGGACGAATTCCTCCGCCTCGAAGGACGGGACGGCCAGGTGCTCACGGTCTCTTCGGACCTGGACCAGCTTGCGCGGGATTTCAAGCGGATCGCGCCCGAGGACGCCAAGCTCATTGATGAACTCATCCGCGCCGCGCGGCGTTGCACGCCCCTCGATCCCCCGGCCAAAGCGCTTGAGCTCATGACGCTTCGTGAGAAGATGCAGTTTGGGCTCCAATTTCTTCCGATGCTGTGGACCCTCGGCACGTGGATGAAACGCCCGGTTGGCTCGTATGTATCCGGTTACCGGAGCCCCCTGCTCCGCGAGGTTCTGCTGGCCCTGGCCGGTCACCCGCGCATGTCTGCCCTGGTGCTGGTGATGGTGTTGGGCTGGCGCGGATGCAAAAATGCCGGTTCCATCGCCGGCGGCTCGCGCGCCTTCATCCAGGGCATCGCCGCCCGTTATGCCCGTCTCGGCGGCGTCA
>JAPLUA010000213.1 GCA_026397855.1 Verrucomicrobiota bacterium
GGGTGAGCTGCTCCTGGACGTGCCGGCGGGCGCCACCATCACCGACGTGGTCGGCTCGGGCAGGCCCGCGGCCGCGGATGCCGCCGCCAAGGACGCCGCCGCCTCCATCGTCTCGTTGTGGCGCTTTGACCCGGACACCCGCAAGCTGCGGGTCACCCTGAACCCGCCGCAGTCGCGCCCCTTCGGGCTGCTCGTCCGGTCGCAGGCAGCCACGGGGACGCTCCCGTTCGAGCATTCGGTCGGGCTGATCGCCGTGGAGAACGCGGCCGGCCAGATCGGCCTGCTGGGCATTGCCACCGGCAACGAAGTTCAGCTCGATACCGTGGGCGCCGAGCCCTTCTCACCCATCAACCTCGAAGACTTCCCCGAGTATCCGGTGTCCGTGCTCCAACCTCAGATTCCCGGCCTCACCCTGCGCCGCGCGTTCCGCTACGCCGACACCAAGGCCGTTGCTTCCCTGAAGGCATCCGCCGTCCAGCCCGACGTGCGCGTCGAGAGCCAGGATACAGTATCGCTCAGCGAGGACCGCACCGTGCTCGCCGCCAACGCCACCGTGAACATCACGCGCGCTGGCATCTTCCGGCTCAGCTTCGTCATGCCGGCCGGCTTTGACGTCGAGTCCATCAGCGGCCCGGCCCTGACGCACTGGACCGAGATGAAGAGCGACGCGGGCCGCGTCATTACGCTGCACCTGCGGGGTAAGACCGAGGGCGAGCAAAAGTTCGCGATCAGCCTGGCCGGCCCCGGCGTGAAAGCCACCAACGCCTGGACCGTCCCGCAACTGGTGCTGCGCGAGGCCGGCAAACAGCAGGGCACCCTGCTGCTGGCGCCGGAGCAGGGCTTGCGCCTCCAGGTCGTCACCCGCGATGGCCTCACGCAGCTCGACCCGCAGAAGTCGGGCATCCGCCAGAAAGGCGTGCTGGCGTTCCGCGTGCTCCAGACCCCTTGGAACCTCGTGCTCGGCCTGGAGCAGGTGGATCCGTGGATCCAGGTCACCAGCCTGCAGCACGCGACCGTCAACGAGGCCCTGGTCAAGATATCCGCCAACTTGCAATACCAGATCGAGAATACCGGCCTGAAAGCGTTCCATGTTTTCGTGCCGACCAACGCCGAGGGTCTGCGCTTCCAGGGCGAGCAGGTGGCCGACTTCCTGCCCGTCGCGGGCTCCGTCACCAACGGCCTGCAGGAATGGGAAGTGAAGCTGCACCGGCGCGTCATCGGCTCCTATCTCCTCCAGGCCAACTACCAGACGCCCGTGCCGGAGCGTGCGACCGAGGTCGTCGTGCGCGGACTGCAGGCCGCCGAGGTGAATCTCCAGCGCGGCTTCGTCACCATCCAGGCCGGTGGCCGCCTGCAAGTGCGCGCGGATGCTCCGCCCGCCGCATTGCAGGCCACGGAATGGCAGAGCATCCCTCGCGCGCTGCAGCAGAACCTGCCCGCCGCCTCGGCCAACTTCGCCTACCGCCTTGTCGAGCCCGCCTTCCAGCTCCCGTTGCAGCTCGAACGCCACGAGGCCGCCAGGCTCCTGCCCGCCCGCGTCAACAACATCACCTTCACCTCGGTCATCTCCGACGACGGCGAGATGCTCACCCAGGTGCGCCTTGAAATCGTTCCCGGCGACAAGCGGCTCCTCAACCTCACGCTCCCCAAGGACGCTAGCTTCTGGTTTGCCTTCGTCAATCAAAGCGGCGTGTGGCCCTGGCGCGAGGGGGACCGCATCCTGATTCCCCTCGAACAACAATCCCACGGCGGCAAAGCCATCCCCGTCGAGATCTTCTACAGCTCGCGCATCGGCCGCCCCGGCGACCGCGCGCTCGACCTGGCGCTCGTGGCGCCCAAGTTCGACCTGCCGCTCGAAAACCTCACCTGGCGCGTGTCGCTGAGCGATAAGTGGCGCCTGAAGGATTGGTCCGGCTCGCTGCAGTTGCAGCAGGATGAGCTCGTTCCGCGCGCCGCCGCCGTTGACCTGCAAACCTATCTCGACGGCGAGGCCAGCCAGCGGCGCGAGCGAACCAAGGAGGCCGAGGAATACATGACCGCCGCCAACAGCGCCCTGCAACTGGGAGATCCGTCGCAGGCCCGCCGCGCCTTCCAAACCGCCTACGGCCTCTCCGCCGGAGATGCCGCCTTCAACGAGGATGCCCGTGTGCAACTGCACAACATCAAGCTCCAGCAGGCGCTCGTCGGCCTGAATGTCCGCCAGGCCGCCGCATCCGGCGATCCCGCCGCCCTCGGCGGCCGGTTCCTGCGCGAACTCCGCGGCCGCAAGGAAGTCGCCTACAGCCAGCAGGACGCCAAGGACATCATTGACCGCAACACTGCTGACGACAACGCCGCCTACATGCGCCTGGCCGAGCGCCTGATCCAGCAGCAGGATGCCGCCGTGAGCAGTCCCGCCGCCATACGCGCCAACGTCCCCGAGCAGGGCCGTGTGCTGACCTTCAAGCGCGCCGTGGTGGTTGATCCCTGGGCCGACCTCCAAATCCGCCTGGCCGCCACGGCCGCGAAAGCCGCCTCCTGGGGCGTGCGCCTGCTGATCCTGGCCGCCACGTTCCTGGTGCTGGCCGGCTTCGTCTGGGCCGCCCGGGCGTTCCGCCCGGGCAAGCGTTCCTCGGAGCTGTAACCATTCATCACCTGCGCTCTCGGGAGGATCTGGACTTCGAGATGAAGCTTGAGGTTGAATCAAGCGTCCGGTGCATTCGGCCCAGCCGGCCATGCGGCTTTGGGCACCGGAGCGGCCCCAGAGTGGTAAGACAGCAGTAAGACAGCAGTAAGACAGCGGTAGGCTTAATAAAATTCGATTAAGCCTACCGCTGTCTTACTGCTGTCTTACCACTGGCTACCCCAGGGCCTGCCAATCCGGAGGCCACCGGCTGGCCCGGCCTGGACAGGGGGCTAACGTCTCGGAGCGGAGCCCAAGGGCCCATCGAGGGCAGAGCCGGGAATCCGGAGGTCTATTCCACCGAAGCAGCGTAGAGCCTAGATCCGGCAGTTCAGAAGCCCTCTTTCGCCGCCACCCGCCGGGTGAACATTCCTTCCAAATTGCAGTCGGACTCGCGGCTGATCACGCATCGGAGGGCATCCTGCCGTGAGACGCTTTGGCATTGCAACTTCTCCCGGCGCGGCGATTATTCCCCCATGCGCGGCATTACTCGCAGAGCTTTCGTAAGATCCGGCCTGGTGACTGGATTCGGCGTCACCTTTCTAAGGCGAGCGCTCTGGGCTGCGGAGCCGGCCCCAAGCCCGGCGCTTCTCGATCTGCCGCTCATTGATTCGCATGTGCATTTCTGGGATACCGCGCTGCTGGACTATTCCTGGCTTGGCAATTCGCCGATCGGCGGTCCGAAGCTCCCGTCGGACTACTGGCAGGCAACCGCCGGATTCCAGGTCGAGAAAGTGGTCTTTGTCCAGGCCGAGTGCCGGCGGGACCAGGCGCTGGATGAGGCGGCCTGGGTGGAAAAGCTTGCTGCCAAAGACCCGCGGATCGCCGCCATCGTCGCCTTTGCCC
>JAPLUA010000449.1:0-2080 GCA_026397855.1 Verrucomicrobiota bacterium
GCTTCTTGTTGAAGACGCGGACCCAATCGTGGTGCGGCGCATAGGCCTCCCGCTTCTCGGTGTATTCCCAAACCGTCTTGCCGTCCCAGTCCACCTCCTTGAAGCCCTGGAAACCGCTCGGGTCATCCTTGGAGGCGTCCAGGATATTGCCGTTCTCCAGCAAGTGGGGGTTGGTACCGATGGGCCACTTGTGAACGACTCGCCCATCCAGGTCGAGGAGGTAGGTCCGGTTGCCGACTCCGAAAAGTGTGTAGCCGGGAAACGCCTTGGTTTTATCGCAGAAGAGCAGTTCCGTCGGCCCCTGCAACCGCTCGTAGGCATGAAGGAAGCCGCCGGGAAAGGCCGCCCACACAGCCCCTGCCGCCAACGCGGACCTCGCAGCCCGGCCCAAACTCCCGCGCCCGAATAATTGTGCTGTCATCATATACACAGGAATGAACGGATTCCCCCGCTCACTTTCTACAGGCCGTATCGGTGTCCGGAGACGGGATGTCCAGGGTCAGCCAAAACCAGGAGGCCGATTCCGCCGTAATCACCCGGCGCACCGCCAGTTGAGACTAAAACCCGCGCAGATCGGTGCTCGTGCGCCGCGGCAGACCGTGCGCCGGCGTCCGCTTGAGCACGAGGTATTCGATGCCCTGCTTCGCGCAGTACTCCCGCTTGCCGCCTTTGTCGCCATCCTCGTTCACGGCATAGATATCCGGCTTGAGCCGCCGGATTTCCGGCTCGGCATCCAGCCAGCCGTCGCCCGTGGCAATGAGCGCCTGCGTGACATGCCGGATCGCCCCCACCACGTAGCGGCGCTCGGCTTGCGGCAACAGCGGGTGCCCGGCACCCTTGAGCAGCCGGATGTTCGCGTCGTGCCCCAGGACCACGTATAGGTCGCCGTAAGCGCTCACCTCCTCGAAGAACCGCACATGGCCCGAATGCACCCAGTCGTAGCAGCCCGTCACCATCACCCGCTTGCGCCCGGGAGCGGGAGGCGGCGCCTCGGGAAACGCCTCGGGAAACCCGCGCAAATCCTCGTCCCGCACCACGCGACATTCAATGCCTCGCGGCTGGAAGAGAGCCCGGAAGACCTCCGGGCCCTGCTGCTCACGGATCACCAGCAGGTCAGGCTCAATCCCCGCCTGCTCCAAAGCCTCAGCAACCAGTCCCGCCTCGAATCCTGCACCAGGGATGCGTGGCAACTCAGCCCCGGGCTTGGGGCAGGCTTCCGGTCTGCCCCATGCCAGAAGCACCCGGTGCACGAACCGGATTGCTCGCAGAAAATAGGCCCGCTCGGCCGCTGGGAACTTCGCTCCCCTGCCCTCAAACTGTTGCACCTGTTCGTCAGTCCACAACAGCACGGTAACCGCTCCCAGCTTCGACGCCTCCTCCAGGAAACGAATCTGCCCCGAGCGCAGATCATCAAACGCGCCCGTTACCACCACCTGCTTCACGGTAGAGCTCATTGCCTGGATCTCCGCATCTTCCCAGGACGATGGACAAGGGTTGCCCCGGATCGGAGCAATGGGGATCTCGGCGGCTTAGGCCGTTGGTTACCTTCGCGGAAGTTGCGCATTTTCCAAGTTCCTGCGGTCTAGGCGGGCGAGGACGCCGGCGCTCCTGGGACCGACGGTCTCCGCACCTTCACACGAAAAGCGCCCGGCACCGGGGCTGCTGAGGCCACCACCAGGTAGCCACCACCGCAGCCGGAATACATGGCTCCCGGGTAGCACGACTGGTATGCCCGCAGCAGGCCCATCAGGTCAACCTGCAACGTCGGATGCCGGACGGTGTGCGGCAGCAACTTCTCCCAGCAGACCATGCAATCGTTCAACGCCGCGCCCAGCGCCGGCAGGTCGCGGCACCGGATCGCCTCAAAACAATCCTTACCCGTCTGGCCCAGCCGCGCCGCCCACTTCGGGTCGAGGTTCTTCTCGCCCAGCGGACTATAACCCTCCGGCCGGGGGGCGACCGGCAGCAGTTGAATCACCCGCTCCAGCCACCGCGCGCTGCGCTCGTCGTGGAGCGATTCGATGTGCGTGGGGAAGACTCCCCCATTGGCCGCAAAATCATAGTCGAGCCGGCTGATGCC
>JAPLUA010000449.1:2091-10192 GCA_026397855.1 Verrucomicrobiota bacterium
GAACCCGAAGGCTCCGCTTTGCCCCGGTTCTCGGCCTCGTAAAGCTGGCGGGTGAGCACGGCAGGCGGGCGGTTCGGCAACCTGCCCCGCCAGAGCTTGGTCGCCACCGCCCGCGTGCCGGTAGCCAGGCCGGCACGTTCCATGAACCGGAAGACCGGCTCCAGGCCCACCACCACCATCGAACCGGGGGGCTTCGGGTTATGGCGCGAGACAAAGGGCTGGTCAATCCAGCCTCCCGCCAGCGCCAGCCGGTAAGGAATGCGACCGATAACCCCAGCGAGTCGCGCGGGTCCCTCCTCGGGCCGGATTGAATGCGTTGACGAGGCTGTCCTACCTGCCGCATCACGAACTCGCGAATGCGCTCCTGCGGATTGTCGCGTCATATTCTGCGGGATAGACTCTCCTGCCACCGCCAACACGTGCAAAAACCAAGGCCGGGTCTTGCGACCCGGCCTTGTGTATCAACCTGTTTCGACAAGCAGCGCGCTACTCGCTCTTGACCCGGAAGAACTCCTGCGCGTTGGAGCCCGGGGTAACGATGAAGCTGCCGGGGGAACTGGCGTTGGTGAGGACCGGTATCCAGAGATTCGCCGTAGCGGCGACATTGGTGCTCTGGAACAGGACGAACCGCGAACCGGTGCCGCCCGCGTAACTGAGGGTCATACTTGACCCCGGCCCCGAGGCCTCTGCAACAGGACAAACTGCGAACCCGTGCCGCCCGCGTAACTGAGGGTCAGATTGGCCCCCGGACCTGAGACGATGCTGAAGCTGCTGACAGGCGTCGGTATCGGCGCACTGCCCGGCGTAAAGGTCAGCACGATGCCGGTGGCCTGAGCCGAGGTGGTGAATGTGCCGGCCGGATAGACGGCGTTCTGGATCGTCGCAACGGTGGCAGCAGCCCCGGTGGCCGAAACGATGGTCCAGTTGTGAGCGGTTTGCCAGAAGGGCTCGCTGGCATCCGGCGCGGTCGCCGTGCCAGTGAATTTGATGGCGAGCGTGGATGCTCCGCCCAGGGTCAGCGTGCCACCGACCCATACCTGGTCGAAGTCCGTACCCACGATCCCGTCCACGTCATCCTTCAACGCGCCGAGCTCCCACACGTTGGTGCCGCCGGCGCTCAGGTTCAATGCTCCACCCAGGGTCAGAACCCCGACGCTGTTGGCGCCCGCGCTGATCGTGCCGCCCGCATTGACCATCACGGAAGGATGGATAACGCCCGAACCTCCCAGGGTAGCATTGGCGTTCACGGTCACAGCATTGGCGCTCGCTTTGATTGACCCGGGGCTGTTCACCAGCAGCGTGCCGGCGCTAACGAGTGTCGGGCCGGTGTAGCCGTTGGTCCCGCTCAACATCTGCGTGCCGGTGCCGAGCTTGGTCAGCCCGACAAACGGGGCAACGGCGGAACCGTCCACAATTAGACCGGTAAAGCTACCATCCGCCCCGCTCTCTCCGACGAACAGGATGCCCCCGGCTGTGTTGGCGGAATGGGTCACCTTGCCACCGCCGTATAACCCATTCAGCGTGATCGCTGTGCGGTCAACCATATCCAGTACACAGAATGGAACAATCAGGATGTTTCCTTTGCCCAGGCCGTGTGGGAGGACGTTGGCCGCGCCCGCTGCCAGCGTGCCACCGTTGATGACTGTGTCACCGCTATAAGTGTAGTTGCCGGCACCAGCGCCACCATTCCCCAGCTTCAACGTGCCACCTCCGGTCTTCGTCAACGCCAGCGGGGCGGCTCCGCCATCGGCGATGGTCCCTATGAAAATAGGCGAGCCGCTCACGTTGATCCTCAAATTGGCCGCGGCGGTAGGGTGATTGTTTCGAACCACGGCCGCAGTCAGGTTAGCAGTGCCGCTTTGGCTCAAGTCGGCAATCGTCACGCTATTCCCGTTGAGCGAGAGAATCTTGCTCGCTGACGTGTCCGGCATAGTAACGGTGTTGAACGTTGTAGAGTTGAGCGCCCCGGCACTGTTGACAATGATCTCCCCGCTGTTGATGGTCACGCCACCGGTGAAGGTGTTATTACCTGCCAGCGCCAGCGTGCCACCGTTCACGGTCACTGAGCCGGTATCGGTCCACAGGGCACCGTTGAGCGCCAGCGTGCCAGCGCCAGCCTTGATCAGGCTGAAGCCGAGGCCGGTAATGTCACCGCCTGCAGTGAGCGTATTGCTATTGACGGTGATGGTGCGGCTGGCGGCCATCGTCACAGCCCCAAGGCCCAGGTTCAGGTCGCTTGAGCCGGTGAAAGTGAAGTTGCTGTTCCACGTCTGCGGATAATCGAGCGTCGTCAGCGCGCTGCCGCTGGTGTTATCAAGAGCGCCGCCGTTGATGGCAAACGTGCCGTAAGCGGCACCGAGGGCGGAGGCGTTGTTCAGGTTGAGCGTGCCGCCAAACAGCGCGCTGCCACCCGTGTAAGTATTCGCGACGGCCAGGGTAAGGGCACCCGTGCCAAGCTTCCGCAAGTCAGTCGCACCCCCAATTGAGCCGGACCCCGAAATCGTATAGCTGTTGGTCGTGTTCACAGCCACGGTTTGCGGCAGCACCTCGCTGTTGAGCGCAATGACCGGATTGCCCGTGGAATAGGCATCCGCAAACAGGGCAGCATATCCATCCTGGTATGTGGCGCTACCGCCGCTGTTCCATCCGCTGACGCCCACTGCCCAGGTGCCGTTGCCGGAACCCCACTCCACAATCGTGGTGCCACCGCTAACGACCAGGTATAGCTCGCCGCCGGAAAGGGAAAGGCTGGGCGTTCCACCGCCGACAATGCCTGCTCCCGCCACCGTCACCGGACCGGGGGAACCGGCTACAACGCCCGTGCCTGACTTGGAAATCAGCTTGTAGCTGCCGTCCCCGATCGGGCTGCCGGCAATGCTGACGGTGGTCGCGTTTCCGTTCAGGGTCAGCGTGCCGCTGGAAACATTCATTGAGGGGACAGGCTTGGCATAGGTAAGAGCCAGGAGCGCACCTGAATCCACGTTCACATCGCCGTTAATCGCGCCACCTGCGCCACCGAGTGTCTGGCCGTAAACGATCAAATACGGCGGAAAGCTGACACCGGAAACATCAAATGTTCCGCCCGCGCCTGCAGTGATGGTGGAGGAACTGGAAATCGAGGCGGCACCTTTTAAGGCAAGCGTGCCGCCATTAATCGTTGTCGGGCCAGTGTAAGAGTGGACCATGTTGGTCAAGCTCTGCGTGCCGGTGCCGATCTTGGTCAACCCAACCGTGCCGCCTCCGTTCTGAATGAGGCCGGCGAACGTGCCACTCTGATTATTGTCGCCCACCGTCAACGTCACGGAATTAGAACTCGTGGTGATCGTTCCGCCGTCGGCAGACGACAATCCGTTGATCTGGATGCTTCTGCCGAGATCAAGCCTGCCATACTCGCCTGGAGAACCGTTGAGGTCAGTAAAGATAACGTTGCCGGACCGGCCCAAAACGCTTGTGTTGGGAATGACGCTGGAGTTGGCTAAGTATGTTGTGCCCCGGTCAATTTCGGTATCGCCGGTGTAGGTGCTTGCTACGCCCAGCAGAAGATAGCCCGCATCGTTAAGCCGAACTCCGTTGGTTCCAGCAAGGATGACGTTGCAGGTGCCGTAGTTACCGTTCAGGCACTTCACGATTGGTTTGTTAGCACCATTGTTCAGGATCAGCGTGCCCGCGCCCGTCAAGATCCATTGGCGGGTATTTCCAGCTCCCCCTTTTGCCAAAGCGACTTGGCCTACGGTGACCGTAATACTCAAGGTGACATTCTTGGCGGTGGTGCTCGATGTGGTAATGTTAGCGACATCGCCAACACCGTCAGGATAGAGCGTGCTGCCCCATCTGGCTACATCAGTCCAGTTGCCATTCGCGGTCCCACTCCATGTGTAGGTGGCAGCGCGCGCACCTATACCGTTCAACAGAAATAGCGCCGCTGCGAGACAGGCCGCCAGAAAAGGAGCCTGTCGTTTAGGGGCTTGCGTTTTGAGTTTCAAGCTGTGGGATCGCTTGCCGTTTAGGAGGGGCTGATGGGCCATTTTCATTATTTGGTGTTGTGGGGGGTGATGCTAAAACCGCCGGGTTCCCATGGGGTAGGTCGCCCGGATTTGCACACCGTTGAAGGAGCCAACCTCCAACTCCGTCAAGGCACTGGCCTTTCCGGTTTGCGCAAGATTAGGATCGGTCATAACTGTAATCGTTATACCGAATCATATCCCAGGACGCGCCAAATATCAAGCGCGAATTAACAGGCTGCGCGGGCGGGTGCGCATCTCGCATTTTCCCGGAGCCCTGAGATTTTGGGGCGATGAACCCAGGGGGTTGCCCGGGATGGTATGAACGACGCCCCTTGGCGACTCAGTAATGCAGATTTGCAATCGGCACGGCTCCCCGCCCTTTCAAGCACACCCGCACCGCGTCATGCCAACAGAGCGTACGTCAGTCCGCGCCATCTTCTCCGGTCAGAGCGGAGATTAGCGCCGACTCACGTCGGCGGCTACGAGGTTATGAGCCACGAGGCTGCGGGCAGCTCGATTCGGGACAGGTCCGCTTGGGGGGTGACTGCTCTGCGGGAGCGGACAGGAATGTCCGCGCTCCAATTGCCCAGTGGGGGGGGATCCAAGATGCGCACTACCCCCCCCGTACCGGCAGGATTTCGGTTGGACAAGCTGCTTCCGCCCGCCTAGCCTTCGAACCCAATGATCGGCATCCTGAATCAAGCAACGTCATCAACGGACATCTCCTTATGAAAAAAGCACTCCTGATCGCCGCCCTGGGTTTGATAGGCCTAGGCGATCCCGCGTTCGCGCAATCCTCGCTGGGCAATCCTCTGTCGGGGCTGGAGCGACTTAAAGACTTCAGCACCCGGCGCGACTCCTCCTCGGACCCCAACTGGCACAACGGGAACAGCGACCGGCGAGGCATCGAGCCGGGCCAGACCTTGACGGTGACCGAAATGGAGGGCCCGGGCATCATCACGCATATCTGGTTCACCATCGCCCACAAGGCGCCGTTCTATTCCCGGCTCCTGACGCTGCGGATTTACTGGGACGGCGAGGAGCACCCGAGCGTGGAATGCCCGGTCGGCGACTTCTTCGGGATCGGGCACGGGGTGGACAAGTCGTTCATGTCCATTCCCATCCGGGTATCGTCCGAGGGCCGCGGGCGCAATTGCTACTGGCCGATGCCGTTCCGCAAGTCGGCGCGGATCACCGTGACCAACGAGAGCGACGAGCCCTGCCGCTCGCTTTATTACTACATTGACTGGCAGAAGCATGCCTCCCTGCCGGCCGATACGGCCTATTTCCATGCCATGTATCGCCAGGAATACCCGGCCGTCATGGGCCGCAACTACGTGTTCGCCGACATCGCGGGCCGGGGGCATTACGTGGGCACGATCCAGAACGTGTATCACATGTCCGCCGGGTGGTACGGCGAGGGGGATGACTTCTTCTTCATTGATGGCGAGGCCGAGCCGAGCTTGCGCGGGACGGGCACGGAGGATTACTTCTGCGACGGCTGGGGGCTGCGCGAGCAGGACGGGCCGTTCTATGGCGCGCCGCTTTGGGAGGGCATGAAGGCCGGCGACCGCGGCACGGCCTACCGCTTCCACCTGACCGACCCGGTGGTGTTCACCAACTCGCTGCGCGTGGAGATCGAACACAAAGGGTCGCAGACATTCCCCGACGGCGAGCGCAATGGCTGCATCGAGCGGGACGACCTGATGTCGTCGGTGGCATTCTGGTACCAGGCCGAGCCGCACAAGGCGTGGCCGGCCCTGCCGCCGGGCCCGCAGCGGCTGCCGTTCACCGAGCACAACCTGCTGGTCGGCGGCAAATCGATCGAGAACGCGAAGCATGCCGATGGCACGGTGGCCGCGCAGGAGCTGCGCGGCAAGGCGACCGGCAACAAGTTTCTCGTGTTCAAGCCCGCCGAGGGCAAGGGCTGGGTGGAGCTGCGCTTCACGAGTGACACGGAGCAGGCGGGAAATACCGTGTGCTGCTGGACGGCAAAGAGCTGGAGGCGATGAACCTGTATGCCGACGATTGGAAGGCCACGCCCCACCGCTGGGGCATGCAGCAGTTGGCGGCAGGAGAGCATGTGCTGCGGTTTGAATCCACCGGCAAACCCGGCGCCGGCGATGGCTACAGCCTGGGCTTTGATGCGCTCGTCGCGCGTGTGCCGGTCTATGCGCGCCCCCTCGACTTCGACCTCCGCAAAATCCAGAAGTAGCCTATGAACCACCACTCCTTATCCCGACGCCACTTCCTGCAACTGACCGCCAGCGCCGCCGCGGGCGCGGCCGCCTGGAAATTCGGCCGGGGGTTCGCGCAGGCGGCTCCCGCCGGTGATGCTCCCGGGCTGCCGTTTGAAACCGTCCTGGCCGGGCCGGCCAAGGGCCCGTGGCGCCGGCTCTTCCTCGATGCCTGGGCCGTTGAGGAGTCGGCGGGCTTGACGCGGGTGTTTCATGCTGCCGAGAAGCATCCCGGCAACCCGGTGCTCAAGGGCGAGAAGCCCTGGGAGACTGTGCCGGCCGCCATTACCGGCCCCTACGTGTATGGCACGGTGGCATGGGAAGGCGACAAGCTGCGGATGTGGTACCAGATTCTCACCAAGGGCAATCATGTGGCCTGCGCCGAGTCCACCGACGGCATCCACTGGACCAGGCCCGAGTTGGGCATCGTCGAGTTCAACGGCTCAAAAGCCAACAACCTCTCCGTCTCGGCCTTCCATCCGGAACTGGCGGGCGGCGAGTGCCACAATCCGAGCGTGATCCGGTGCCCGAACGCCACGGACCCACAGAAACGCTACGCGCTCTACGGGTTCGACGGCCCGGCGGGGCACGCCCGGGTGGCCTATTCGCCCGACGGCCTGCACTGGACCTACGTGCCCGAGACGAAGAAGAAGGCGCTGTTCAGCTCGTCGGATGTCGTCAACTTCTTCTACGACCCCTACCAGCAGCGCTACACCGTGACCTGGAAAACCCGCAGCCGCCGCGGTCGCGCGGTCGGGGTAGGATGGTCCGACGACGGCCTCGTGTGGAGCAAGCCCTACGACGGACCGCTGTTTGCCGCCGATGACCTTGACCCGGATGCCACGCAGATTTACGGCATGCCGGTGTTCCCCTACCAGGGCCTCTACCTGGGGCTGCCGTGGATGTACAACGCCCGCTACTTCAAGTCCGGCGATTACAGCGTCAAGAAGCTCCACGAGGCGCAGGAGGGTTCCCCGCGCACGATGGAGATCCAGCTCGCCTGGAGCTGGGACCTGATCAGTTGGACGCGCGAGCCGGGGCGGCAGCAGTTTATCCCGCGCGGCGCCAAGGACCAGTGGGATCGTGACATGGTGCTCACCTCCCGCGCGCCGGTGCTCGTCGGGGACAAGCTCTATTTCTACTACGGCGGATGCGTCGGCGCGCATGACGACAAACGCGTCAACGCCGCCATCGGCCTGGCCACGCTGCGCCTCGACGGCTTCTGCTCGATGCGCGCAGGCGACGCCGAGGGCTGGCTCATCAGCCGCCGCGACCCGTTCCGGCGGCCGGCCGTCACCATCAACGCCCGCACCGGCACGGACGGCTATGTGCTGGCGGAAATCCTCGACCGGAAGAACCGGGTGGTGCCGGGCTTCTCGAAGGATGACTGCCTCGCCTTCCGTGGCGATTCTGTCAGCCACGAGCTGAAATGGAAGTCGGCTGAAATCCCCGCCGCCCAGAAGGCGAATGATTACAAGATCCGCTTCCGGCTCAAGAACGCCGACCTCTACTCCTATCTGCCCGCGGACCTCGATCCGGGACAGCCGGATATTGCGCGGGTGGGGGCGGGGAAGGCGTGAGGGGGCCGGGGCCGCAACATCCAACATCCAACATCCAACATCGAATATCCAATTGGTGGCGGGGATGCTGGCTTGCATGCCTCTTGGGGGTCGTAGGCTGCGCGGGGCGGGCTGGGGCTGAGGTTGCTCGCGTTGCCATTTACAAGGACGACATCCCGGACTCGGGGGCTCCTGCCTCGCCCGATTACCTTGCCCGCCTGCTGGACGGTCCGGAGTTCAGGTCGGAGTTTCTCAACAGCGAGGGGCTGGCCGATGCCCGGTCCCTGAACCGCGAGCGCTT
>JAPLUA010000112.1 GCA_026397855.1 Verrucomicrobiota bacterium
CAGGCAATAGCGCGTTCATGAAGGTTGTCGTCCGGGGTAAACAGCGCGATGAAATAACCCGTATCGAGCAGAATCATGGCCGCTTGGGAAGCCCGTAGAGATAGTGGTCATGCTGGGCCGCCCCGTCAGACGGACCATGAGCCTCCCCGGCGGTCCAAGCGTGATTCAACGGTAGTGCTACCGGGGCAATACCGTAGCACTACCGTTGAATCACGCTTGCGCCCCCCTTCCAGTGCCGCCGGGCTTGGGTTTGTGACGTAACAAAGCGGCAGCCGGGGGCTGGAGGGATGAACTGCGGAACACGGGAGGACAGAGTTGTGCTGGCTGAAACGGGGGGGGAGGATGTCTGGGATGCCCCGCAAACGCGCCTGGTGCCAGCTACAGGGCCTTGAGGGGGTCGGGTGGTAGGTGTGTGACCCCTGGAATGTAACAAATCGCTCTAATGCCCGCCATCTGCTGTGACGTAACACAGGCCTGGAGGCTTCCGGTTCAGCCCTCCCGGAACTTTCGCACTTTTGCCTTTACGGCGTCATCCATGCGGACAATTGGCGGCCAGCCGCGGTGATGGCCTTCGCCGGGGAGCTTGTGCGTGGCGTCTATCCCGAGCTTGGTTCCGACGGCGAGCTCCGGCGTCGCGTGGTCGAGCACGTCGGCCGGTCCCCTGGTGAAGATGCTGTCGCGCTGCGGGTCGGTGTTGGCACAGAGGCGGAACAGGACTTCGCTGGTGTTGTGAACATCCACGTCCTCGTCCACGACGACGATGTACTTGGTGAACATCATCTGGCCCATGCCCCAGAGGCCGTGCATGATCTTGTAGGCCTGCATGGGGTAGGTCTTCCTGATGCTGACGAAGACCAGGTTGTGGAACACGCCCTCGGCAGGCAGTGCCAGGTCCACGAGCTCCGGGAAAGTCATCCTGAACACCGGCAGGAACAGCTTCACCGACGCGCTGCCCATGTAGAAGTCCTCCATTGGCGGCAGGCCCACAATGGTCGCCGGATAGACCGCGTTCTTCCGGTGCGTGATGGCGGTGATGTGGAAGACGGGATAGGGCTGGGGCAGGGTATAGTAGCCGGTGTGGTCGCCAAACGGTCCCTCCTGGCGCAGGGGTTCCTTGGGATCCACGTAACCTTCGATCACCACGTCGGCATTGGCGGGCACTTCCAGGTCGTTGGTCTCGCACTTGACCAGCTCGACGGACTTCTTGCGGAGATACCCGGCGAGCAGGAATTCATCGAGTCCATCCGGCAGCGGCGCGGTTGCGGCGAAAGTGAAGGCCGGGTCGCCGCCGAGGAAAACAGTCACGGGCATGCGCGAGCCGGTCTCGTAGTAGCGGCGTCCGTGCCGGGCGCCGACCTTCTGCAATTGCCAGTGCATGCCGGTGGTGCGGTCGTCATACACCTGCATGCGATACATGCCCATGTTGCGCTCGCCGGTGTCGGGGTCTTTCGTGACGACGCACGGGAAGGTGATGAAGCGGCCTCCGTCGAGCGGCCAGCATTGCTGGATGGGGAGATTGAGGAGAGTTGGGGCGGGGGCGGACGTGATGCGGGATGCGGGATGCGTGATGTCGGGGGCGGGGGGCCACGGTTCGGTGCGGGTGGGCGGGGCGTCGTATTTCCGGATCACCTCCTTGCATGGCCCGGTTGCGACCATTTTGGGTTTGGCGTGGCGCAGGTCGAGGGCGGTGCCCAGCAGGCGAATGGCTTCCTTGAAACTGCCGGGCGGTTTGGCCTTCATCAGGGATCCCAGCTCGGCCGCGGCCTCGTCAATCGAGCCGACGCCCAGGCTCATGGCCATGCGTTTGTGCGATCCGAGCGTGTTGATGGCGAGAGGGAACGGGGAGACCTGGCCATTGACGGTGGGCTTCTCGATCAGCAACGCCCGGCCGCCTCCCGGCTGCTTCATTTCGCAGTCGGCCAGCTCAGTGATCTCGAGTTCGGTGGCCACGGGCTGCACGATGCGTTTGAGTTCACCTGCCGTTTCAAGCTGCTTGAGAAAAGCGCCAAAGGAATCGAAAGCCATGAGCTGAGACTAGCAGAAGTCGCAGTCCATGCAACGGAAGTTCAGTCGCCTTATGGTGAGCAGCCCATGCGTGCGCGTGGCCAGTTCGCAGGGTCTAAGCCGGCAGAATGCCGGCGCTCCGGAATTCCACTTCTCCGCGTTTCTCTGCGTCTCTGCGTTCAATCTTTGCAGCCTCCCTTTGGTCCTGCTTCCCCTTTCTTCGCCGAGCCCTCCGGCAGGACCGATCCGGTTTCAATTGATTCTCTGCGCGCGCTCCGTCAGTAAACTGATTCAAAATGGTGCAAGCAATGGAATCAGGCTCCGTCCTTTACGCCTGTAAACGAGGAAGTCCTTGTCCGTCGTAAAAACCTGGCAGTTGTCATTCAGTTCCGCCATGCGCACGAGACACGCATCCGCCAAGCTCATCGGCTGGTCGGCGTACTTGCGCATAAGAATCAACATGTCGGCCCGGTTTTCTTCCACGGAAAAATCCAGTCGGATGATGCCAATGTCCAAATAATGCAGGATCGAATCCAAAGGCATTCGTTCCGCTTGCAGATTGAAGATCGCCTCGGACAAAACAGCTTCGCAAGTCCATAACGGTTCGCTCAGCGCCGCCCAGCTTTCGACAGCCCAGCCGTGATACTGGTCTTTGCGGTTCAGATAGCCAATCAGCGGGCCGGTATCGAGCAGCACTCTAGTCGCGGCCATAACCCGTGAGCTTACGCGTGGACATGTTGGCCGGGCCGGCGACGCTGCCGCAATACTCTTTGGCCAGATCATGCAACGAAGGGCGTTTCTTGGAGGTCAGATGTGTATCAATCAAGTCGCGCACAATCGCCGCCTGTGAACGGCCCAGTACCTTGGCCCGCTCCTTCAAGAGCTCGATCTGTTTCCGCTCCATTTTCAACGTGACGGCTTCCATGCAATCAAAGTATTACCGGCACGGCAGCGAGTCAACACCACGGCTGGTCGCGGGGTCGCTCATTCCGGTGACAGTCACGCCTTCAGATACTGTTTGGGAAACTTCCAGGGCGCGCGATATTTCGGCACGGCCAGGCGCGCTGCCTCGCTGTCGCCCACGATCTTCTCGCTGGCCGGATCGAACTGGATGGCGCGGCCCAGCTTGAGGGAGAGCAGGCTCAGCAGGAGAGGCACATCCACGCGGACGTGGTAGGAGGGGTTGCACGAAGGTTGCTGGCGCGACTTAATGCAGTCGAGCCATTCGCGTTCGTGCCCGGGAGAAGGCGGAATGGACTTGGGGGGCGTTTCCATGCCCTTCATTCGGTCGCCTTCGGGGATAATCTTGAGCGTTCCGTAGTCGGCGGCAACGGTGGCATTGGCGGCGTGGAAATAGATCCCGAGGCGCCGCCTGGGTTGGGTGTCGCCTTCGAAGTCAAAGCCGTAGCTGTTGGTCAGCGAGGACATCCAGGTCATCGTGAAGTTTGGATATTGCCACACCACCTCGTGGTTGTCGTAGGCGTCGCCGTCGTCCTTGAGGAAGTAGCGTCCGCCGGAAGCGCTGGTTTTGAGCGGGAAGCCGAGGTCGAGGGCCCAGACCGGCAGGTCAATGATGTGCGGGGCCATGCCCGGCGTCCAGCCGCCGCTGTAATCCATCCAGGAACAGTGGTTGTAGGAACTGCTGGCCAGGATGGGGTTGAACGGGCGCAGGGGGGCCGGGCCGCACCAGAGATCCCAGTCGAAACCTGCCGGCGCGGCCTCGGGCGCGCTGTGGCCGACACCGTCGGGCATCTGGTTCATGACATTGAAGGTGCGCACCGTGGCGACCGGGCCGAGGTTGCCGGAACGGATCAACTCCACTGCGCGCCGGTAGTTCTCCGAGGCGTGAATCTGGGTGCCCACCTGGCAGATCGTGTTGTGCTTCTTCACCGCGTTGCGGACGGCGAAGCTTTCCGCCAGGTGCAGCGTCATCGGCTTTTGCAGGTAAATGTCCTTGCCGGCCTCGCAGGCGGTGATGGCGATCAGCGCATGCCAGTGGGGCGGGGGGGCGATGATCACCGCGTCCAGGTTTTTCTGCTGCAGCATCTCGCGGAAGTCGCGGTAGCCCTTGCAGGTGTCCTTGAACTGCTCCACCACGGCGTCGCGGCGGGATTGCCATGGATCACACGCGCCGGTCACAACCACATCCTCATGCCTCGCACAAGCGTTCAGGTTGGAGCGGCCCATGCCGCCGCAGCCGATGAGGCCGACGTGGATGCGGCTGTTCGGGCCGGGCTTGGGCCTCGCAGCCGGCTGCCCGGCCACGGCGAGGTGCGGCGCGGCAAATCCGATGGCGGTGATGGTGGCGGCCTTTTCAAGGAAGGCCCGGCGAGTGATGGAGCTGTCCAGATTCATGCAGTGGAAACTAACCGCGGCGCTCCCGAAAGGCACGGCTTTTTCTGCTGGCCCAGCGGCGGAAGGGGAGTATCGTGGAGTCTTACTTAATGACCGTGCAATCCATCCATTATTTATGAAAACATATACTCGAATCCTCGGCGCGGTGGCCCTTGGCATCCTGGGCAGCCTGGCCCTTCCGGCCTGCGGTGCGGACGTCTCTTACAAGCTCATCAAGGAGATCCCGGTCGGCGGCGAAGGCGGCTGGGATTACCTGGCGGTGGACCAGTTCGCGCGGCGGCTTTATGTCAGCCACACCAGCAAAGTGGTGGTGATTGACATTGATAAGGATGCAGTCGTGGGGGAGGTCGCCGACACGCCGGGAGTGCATGGCATTGCGATCGCTCCCAAGCTGGGGCTCGGCTTTACGAGCAACGGCCGGGAAAACAAGGCCAGCATTTTCGACCTCAAGAGCCTGAAGACCAGCTCGAAGGTTGCAACCGGCGAGAACCCCGACGCCATTCTCTACGACGAGGGCCGGAAGCAGGTCTATACCTTCAACGGCAAGGGAAAATCGGCGACCGTGTTCGATGCCCAGACCGGCAAGGTGGAGGCGACCATCCCGCTCTCGGGCAAACCGGAATATGCCGTATCCTACCCGAAAGCGAAGCGGATCTACTGCAACATCGAGGACAAGAACGAAGTCGCGGTGATTGACACCACGACCCACAAGGTGGTGAGCACCTGGCCGATCGCCCCGGGCGAGGAGGCTTCAGGCATGGCCTTCGACTCCGAGAACAAACGGCTGTTCCTGGGCTGCGGCAACAAGCTGATGGTCATGATGGACAGCGAGACCGGCAAAGTGGTGGCCAGCGTGCCCATCGGCCAGGGCGTGGATGCGACCAAGTTCGACCGCGCCACAGGGCTCGCCTTCTGCTCCTGCGGTGATGGCACGGTGACCATCGCCCACGAAGACTCCCCGGACAAGCTGACGGTTGTGCAGACGCTCAAGACCGAACCCCGCGCAAAGACGATGGCGCTCGATCCCAAGACACACCGGATCTACCTCGCGAGCGCCAAGTTCGGCGCGGCGTCGGAACAGCCCTCCTCCGGCAAGAAGCAACGTCCGAGCGCGCTTCCGGGCAGCTTCAAGGTGCTGGTTTATGGGATGGGGGAGTGAAACGTGATGCGTGATGCGTGATGCGTGATGAGGGGGGGCGGTTGCGGGTTGTGACTCACGGTTTCAATGATGATGCTGGTTGATGGAGTTGTCGCAGGCGCAGCGGCTATTGGGTGGCTGCGCTGTTAGTAACTGGCGTGTACCTTGAGCGGATACTGACGGAGAACGTCCGGCGCCTGGCGCCGGTTGAGCAGGTGTTTTCCGATGGCCCCCGGCAGATCCGGCGCTGGACGCTGCTGAGCGCCGGAGCGGGAGCGACATCGCAGTTGCGTTGTTTGGCGCTGGCCGGTTTGGGCCGGTGGCAGTTGTCCCGGATGGCGGGGCAGCTGATGCCGTTGCTTGCGGCGGATCCGGAGCGGCTGGTGCAGTTGGAATCCGTGCTGATCCGCCACGCGCCGCAGGATTGCGGACCTTACAGCCCGTCGCGGCACCAGCAAGGCTGGCGCCTGCTGCCGGGAGGGAAATGGGCTGTGATCGAGCCTAAGACCTTGCGTTGCAAGGTGCCACGCGCCCGGAAAACCAGGGTGGAGTCCGGCGAGATCCAGACAGGGCGGCTGCTGATGGGGTATGGGTGCTCCATCCGGGTGAGCGCGGACGGCTTTGAGCCGCACCCCGACCAGCGGTTCAGGCGATGCGCGGGCCTGTTCGATGCCGAGTCAAGAGTCATGGACCCCGTCGCGTTTCTGCAGCGGCTGCGCCACAAGGGCAAATACGTGGCCGGGCGCGCCCGGATGGTGCTGAACTGGCTGCGGGACGGCTTGAACGACTGGCTCGGCTGGGACGTGGTGGAGAGCCTGGATCTGGGCACACTTGAGGTCCGGTGGAAGTCCACCCCCCGGGCGCGGCAGGTTCCAGCCATGGTGGCGCTGGACATCGCGCGGCACGCGTTCGATGTCGCCGGCCGGCTTGGGGAGGATGAGCCGCTCCTGCAGCGGGGTGTGGTGCTGTTGGACAGGATGGGGGCCTGGTGCCCGGCGGGGCGACAGGCGGCCTTTGTCCGGCTGCTGGACGGCTGGTTTCCCAACCTCCAATTCATCCTGGCACTCGACGCGGCCGCCCGCCGCCGTTTCCCACGATCTCTGCTCCGGCAGCGCCTGCCCATCCCCGAACCACAGCCTCGTCCGGCGCCGGCTGCACCCCGTCGGCTCCCTCGGGGAGCGGTGCTGCTGGTGGACCTGGACGGCAGCCTTCCGAACCTGGCCTTGATGAAGCTCAGCCGCCACTTCAAGGCGCAGGGCCGCGCCGTGGGCTTGCACCGGGGGATCACGTCCCTGCCGTCGGCCGGAACCGTCCTCGCCAGTTGCGTCTTTAACACGCCCGCCTCGGCGCACCGCGTCGAGGTGTTGCGCCGCCATTACGGCCCGGAGTTGCAGATCGGCGGCTCGGGCGTGGACCTGCGCCTGCGCCTGGAGCCGGGAATCGAGGCCCTGGCACCTGACTATTCCCTCTACCCCGAGTTGGGCGACCGCGCCCTGGGATTTCTCACGCGCGGCTGCCCGTTTCGTTGTCCATTCTGCGTGGTGCCGGGCAAGGAAGGCACCCCACGCCGGGTGAGCGACCTGGACGGACTGCTGCAAGGCCGCCGGAAGCTGATCCTGCTCGATGACAACCTGCTGGCGCACCCCGAGGCGCTGACGATCCTGGAGGACCTGGCGCGGCGCGGCGTGGCCGTGAACTTCAACCAGACGCTGGACTTGCGGCTGCTGACCCCCGGGTCGGCGGCCTTGCTGCGGCGACTGAACTGCGGCAATTCCAGGTTCACCCGGCGCAACCTGTATTTCAGCCTGAACGACACGCGCCATCTCGACCTGATGCGGGAGCGCTACACCCTGCTGCACGCGAAGCGGAGGGACAACGTGGCCTTTGTCTGCATGTATGGCTTCAACACCACGCTGGCCGAGGATGTGGCGCGGTTCCGGTTCCTGCGCTCGCTGCCCGGCGCGTATGTCTTCGTGCAGCGCTACCTGCCCGCGCTGGGCGGCCCGCCGCCGGATTACCGCCGCCTGTTCGATGACCGCGCGGACGCGCTGCTCACGGAGCTGGTCCGGATTATCTTCCGCCAGAACATGAAGAGCATGGAGACCTACTATCGCTGGCTGGCGATCCAGTATGCGGTGCAGTGCGGGCGCATCCATGCAGAGCTGATCGAAACGCTCTTCCGCTACAACGCCCGGCAGCGCATGGGCCGGTTTGTGGCCCGGCTGGAGGCTTTGTGCCGGCGGAAGCCGGGTGATGACGCCAGCCTGGCATCCGAAGCGGCGCGGGCCCCGGCGCTCAGGGCACAATGACGCGCAGGCGCGAGCGTTGCACTGAGAATGTCGCCGGCAGGCGGCCGAGGAGTTCGCCGTCCGCTTCCAGCGGAGTCGGTACGGGGCTGGTAAGCGTGAGAGATTCGGCCTGAAAAGCTCTCACCAGGGAGGCGGGCGGCCTCCCTTGCAGCAGCAGGGCCGGTCCGCAGCGGGCCAGCGTGAGCCAGTTCACGCGCGGGAACACGCACACATCCAGCCGCCCATCGCGCAAGTCGGCTCCGGGGAAAATCCTGTATTGGCCGCCATACAAACGGCCGTTGCCAATCAGCACCAGTTCGCCCGTCTCCGAGCGCCCCCCGCCGGTGACCGTGATCTTCGATTGCGCGCCCATCAACGCCTTGAGCCCGGCGACAACGTAGGCGAGGGGCCCGATGCGCTTCTTCAAGGGCCAATGGACCAGCTCAATCGCCCGCGCGTCCAGGCCGGCCCCGGCCAACTGCGCGAAGTAGCGGCGCTGGCGCAGCCCATCGGCCTCATGATCCACGCACGGCAGGTCAATGCGTGTTTCCTTCCCCTGTTGGATCGCCTCCCAGGCGGCCTCCAACCGGACAGGCAGGCCCAGTTCTCGGGCAAAGACATTCACCGTTCCCAGCGGCAGCAGCCCCAGCCGCGCGCGCTCGAATCCCTCCGGGGCATCACCCAGGCCGTTCAGCACTTCATTGAGCGTGCCATCGCCGCCGGCGGCGACGACGATGTCAAAGCCTTCATTGACGGCCTCTTCGGCAAGCCGACGCGCATCTCCGGCGGCGGCCGTAAGCTTGAGGGTGGCCTGGTTTCCCAATGCCTCCAGATGGCGGCGGAAGTGCCTGGCCTTTTCGCCCCGAGCCGCCGGATTAAAGATGACGCAAGTGCGCACAGCCCATTGTTTGGGGAGGGGGCGGCTGATAGTCGAGGAGAAATGCGCGACTGAAGGCCGGCAGGCGGGATGGATTCAAGAACTCGTAGCCGCCAATGTCAGTTGGCGCTGATCTGTGCTGGGAAGGAATCGTGCGCCAACTGACGTTGGCGGCTACGACCGACGCTGGGGATTCGGCTCTTGTCCTTGAACTCGCCGCCTCTTTCCTCTACACCTTGCGGGAATGAGTGTTTCAATGGAACCGCAATTGCCGAAATGGCCTTTCTACCTCGGGGACGGCCTGCTGCTCGGCGCGGCTTATTTCATTTGCAGCCGAACTCCCGTCCCGCTCGGTTTGTGGCAGGTCGGCCTTGCCGTGTTGTGCGTCGTCGCCGGCGCGGTCCTGTGCGTTGCGCCCTACCTGCTCGAATACCGCGCCGGGGTTAAGCTGGCCGAGGCGCGCGGCCTCGCCACGGTCGTGGCGCAGATTCAGAATCTCGAACGCATTGCCGGCCAGATCAGCGGCGCGACGGGCAAATGGCAGGAGGCGCAGGAGCAGGCGGACAAAACCGCCGCCGCCGCGCGCGACATCTCGGGGCGGATGACGGCGGAGGTGAAGTCCTTCACCGAGTTCATGCAGCGCGCCAACGACAGCGAGAAAGCCACGCTGCGGCTCGAGGTGGACAAGCTACGCCATGGTGAAGGCGATTGGCTCCAGGTGCTGGTGCGCCTCCTCGATCATACCTATGCGCTCTACCTGGCCGCCCTCCGCTCCAACCTCCCGAGCGTGATCGAACAGGTAGCCCAGTTTCAGGCTGCCTGCCGTGATGCGGCCCGCCGGGTGGGGCTCACGCCCTTCATCGCCGGGGATGCAGAGCCGTTCGATCCCCAGCGGCATCAATCCATCGAGGAGGGTGCCCAGCCGACGCCGGATGCCGTCGTCGCCGAGACCATGGCAACCGGGTACACATTTCAGGGCAAGCTCATTCGGCCCGCGCTGGTCCGCCTGGGCCAGAACCTCGCAGCTCTACCGCCCGCGGGGGATGCCGCTCCCGCGACCGATGCCGCTGGCGCGGGTCAGAGCCAGTTGCCCCTGGAACCGGAATCGGAGGCATAATACAACCGGATGGCACAGGTTGTCCTGGAGCATCTGACGAAGGTATTCGCGGGGCCGCGAGGCGAGGGCATTCGCGCGGTGGATTGCGTCAGCCTGGCGGTCGAGGACAAGGAACTCCTTGTGCTCCTGGGTCCGTCCGGCTGCGGGAAGACTACGACCCTGCGCCTCATCGCGGGACTTGAGGAGGCGACCACGGGGACGGTCTCGATTGACGGCCGGGTCGTGAATGGGGTGGCGCCCGAGAACCGCGACATCGCCATGGTCTTCCAGAACCACGCCCTCTACCCGCACATGACGGCGTTCGAGAACATGGCCTTCGGGCTCAAGCTGCGAAAGGTGCCCCGGGCGGAAATCGCGGCGCGGGTTGGTGAGGCGGCCGAAATCCTGGGGCTTGCCGCCTGCCTCGAACGTAAGCCGGCCGCACTCTCCGGCGGCGAGCGCCAGCGGGTCGCCCTTGGTCGCGCCATGGTGCGCCGGCCCCGCGTGTTCCTATTTGACGAGCCGCTCTCGAACCTCGATGCGGCCCTGCGGCAGCAGATGCGGGCGGAGATCGCCCGGCTGCGCCGCCGGCTGGTGGCTACGATGATCTACGTCACCCACGACCAGGATGAGGCCCTGACGCTGGGCGACCGCATTGCCGTGATGAAGCAAGGCGTCATCCAGCAGGTCACCGACCCGATGAACCTCTACCGCAACCCAGCCAACCTGTTCGTGGCGGGCTTTGTGGGTTCGCCTCCCATGAATTTCTTCAAGGGCGCCGTTGTTTCGATGCGCGGCGGGCTCTTCTTTCAAGAACAAACCCCAAACGGCGCCGCCCCACTCAAGCCCATCACCTTGCGGTTGGCAGAATCGAGCGCGGGCACCCTCCAGGCTTACCTGGGAAAACAAGTCATCCTGGGCATCCGCCCCGAGAATATCATGCGCGCGGCCGGGGCCGGCGAAGCGCTGTTGGAGCAAGCCGTCGAAGCCGTGGTGGACGTGGTCCAGCCGATGGGTTCGGAGACCCACATCCACCTGGCCGGCGGAGCGCACCCGTTTGTTGCCCGTGTTCCCGCCTCCGATCCGGTTCGGGCAGGCCAGAAGCTTTCGCTCACATTTGAAATGGGCAGCGCCCGCTTCTTCGATCCGGAGACGCATCGGGCCATCGTCTAAGTCGGCAGGGGTTTAGACGGGGAGGACAAGCGTCGGGTGCCCAACGCCACCAATCTAGCGATCCCGGGAAAGTGGCGACAAGCTCTTTTGGGTGTCACCGTAATCTCGCCTGCACCCACCCCATCCTCAACGCGGGGTGCGAACTTCCTGCCCGTGCGGCGTCTGCATGCCAACCTGGTTCCCGCCAGGATCGGTCACTCGTAAGTTTTCTCAAGCTCCTTCACCCGCGTCCAGACGGGCGAGGTGGGAGGCGTGCGGGCCTTGACTTCGGCAAAGACGCGACGGGCTTCCGTGAGATCTTCGCGGGATACCATCACGCAGTAGTCCAGCTCAATCCAGGCTTTGCGCGGATCCTGCACCAGGCGGCCGTAGTTCTTCAGCCAGGTTTTCATCGCGTTCGGGCCCTTTTTCCTGGCGGCTTGCAGCGACGCCACCAGGTTGTCCGGGATGCCGGACAAGGATTCCCCCACCACCATCGCCGCCGCTTCCTGCTTGTGCTTGGTCTCGCCTTCGTCCCGGATTTGCACCCAGTAGAGGAACAGGTGCCAGCCGCCATAGAGGACGACGATGATGATGAAGGCCGCGATGAGCTTGGTCATGATTCTTCGATTCGTTGGATGCGCGCGCCCAGTTGCCGGAGCTTGCCGTCGAGGTTGTCGTAGCCGCGGTCAATGTGGTACACGCGGTTGACCTGGGTGGTGCCGCGCGCGGCCAGCCCCGCAATCACCAGCGCCGCCGACGCCCGCAAATCGCTCGCCATGACCGGCGCGCCGCTCAGCGGCTTGCCGCCCTTGCGCCATCATCTGGGCCTGCACGTCAGTGGGGAAACCGGAGTAGGGCAGGGTGGTGATATCCACCGGCTTGAGCCGGCTGTTGCGGCGGACGGTCAGGTCCGCTCCCCGGCGTTCGACCTTCACGCCCGCGTTGGCGAGCTTGTCCAGCACCGCGCCCAAATGGTCGGCGCGCGCGCCGCGCAGGGTGACCTCGCCGTTGGTGGCGGCGGCGGCGATGGCGTAGGTGGCGGCCTCGATGCGATCGGGGATCACCTCATGCTCCGCGCCGTGCAGGGCCTCCACACCGGTAATGGTAACGGTGGGGCTGCCGGCGCCGGAAATCTTCGCTCCCATCGCGTTGAGAAAGTTCGCCAGGTCCACCACCTCCGGCTCGCACGCGGCGCTTTCGATGATGGTCACCCCTTCGGCCAGGGCGGCGGCCATCATGACGTTGGCGGTGCCGAGCACGGTCGAGCCCGCTCGTCCCCCCAGAAACATCGGCGAGCCGACCAGGCGTTTCGCGCTGACCTCGACGTAGCCGCCATGGATCACCACCTTCGCCCCGAGCGCCTCGAACCCTTTCAGGTGCAGGTTGATGGGCCGGGCGCCAATGACACAGCCGCCCGGCAGTGAGACGGTCGCCTTCCTGAGCCTGCCCAGCAGCGGGCCCATGATGCAGACCGACCCGCGCATTTTGCGGATCAGGTCGTAATCGCCCGCGCCTTTGACCTTCTGGGCCTGGATGCGCACGGTATCGCCCTCGAAGGCCACCTGCGCCCCGAGCCAGCCGAGGATCTGGCCCATGAACTTCACGTCGCTCAGGTTGGGCACGCGCCGGATCAGGCAGGGCTCGCTCGTGAGGAGGGCGGCGGCCATGATCGGCAGCACGGCATTCTTGGCCCCGCTGATGGCCACTTCCCCATGCAACGGCACCGAGCCTTTAATCAAAAGACTTTCCATGATTCAAACGGCTAAAAATGATGGCCCTCAGCGCGCGGGCATATTCAGTCCCGACGCGCGATTACAATTCGTAAGGCGTGATTGTAGTCCTCCTGGATGGCTTCCACAATCCACTTTTGCTTTTCGAGAATATCGCGCACGGCGGGCGCCTGGCCGTCGCCGATTTCGAGCATGAGGCGGCCGCCGGGTTTCAGGAAGGGCGCGGCCTCCGCCGCGAGGCGCCGATAGTAATCCAACCCCTCCGGCCCGCCGTCCAGCGCGCCGACCGGGTCATGGTCCCGCACCTCCGGCTGCAGGGTGGGGATCTCCGCGCTGGGAATGTAGGGCGGGTTGCTGAGGATCAGGTCAAACTGCGCCCCCGCCGGCACCGCCGCAAACCCATCGCCCTGGCGGAACCGGATGCGCCCGGCCAGGCCGTGACGCGCGGCGTTCTGTTCGGCCACCGCCAGCGCCTCGGGCGAAAGATCAATCGCCTGCACTTCGGCGGTGGGGCAATGGTGCGCCAGCGCAATCGCCAGGCAGCCGCTGCCGGTGCCGAAGTCGAGCGCTGTTGAGCATTGAGCGTTGAGCGTTGAGCGTTGCTGGAGGAAGGTCCACCCGCGCTCGGCCAGCAATTCGGTCTCAGGACGCGGAATGAGCACCTGCCGGTTGACGGCGATTTCCAGCCCGCAGAAGGAGGTCGTGCCGAGGATATGCTGCAGCGGCTCGCGAAGGCCGCGCCGCTTGACCATCTCGCGGAGGCCCTCGACCTGCGCCGGCGTCAGCGCCTGCTCGAAATTCAGGTAGAGCTGCATCCGCGGCCGCTGGAGCAAATGAGCCAGCAGCAGCTCCGTTTGGAGCCGCGGCGAGTCCACGCCTTTCCTAGCCAGGAATTCGGTGCTGCGTTGGATGGCTTCCAGAACCGTCACACGGCTAATCTAAAGGGAACCCGCCGCCGATCAAGCATGGGAGTGCGCATCTTAGGTTTTTCCAAGATTGTCACCACTGGGTGAACGGAGCGTGGACATTCTTGTCCGCTCCCCGAGCGCAGTCAACCTCCGAGCGGACAAGAATGTCCACGCTCCGAAAAATCTAAGATGCGCACCATGGGAAACAAGCGATTTTTTGGCCCTTGAACTTGGCGGGGGTGCCTAATATTGTCGGCTCATGAAAAGATTCTTGTTTGTTTGTGCAACACTCACGCTTTGCTTGACACCGCTGGCGCGCGCCCAGGACGCGGCGACGCAGGAGCGGCTCGACAAGCTGAGCGGCCGGATTGACGACCTGATCGCCGGGCAGGACTCCCTGACCAAGCAGATGAGCGAACTGCGCCGGGAATTGGAGTCTGTCCGCGAGGTGGCATCCAAGCCGCCGGGAAACTGGGCCAGCCCGGAGGATCTCAAGCGCGTGGCCAGGGCCGTCGAGGACGTTGACCGCAAGCGGATAGCCGACTCGGAGCTGGTGCAGAAGCAGCTGGAGAAGATCCGGCAGGCGCTGGACCGGCCGATTCCCCAGCCGAAGAAGCTCACCTCGGCCCCCGCCAGGGACAACCCGGCCCCCGAGAAGCCGGCCCGGCCGGAGCAGGGCGTCGAGCACGTGATCAAACAGGGCGAGACCCTCTCGGCCATTGTGCAGGGTTGCCGGGAGCAGAAAATCAAAGTCACCCAGAAGCAGATCCTCGATGCGAACCCCGGGTTGAAGGCCGACCTGATGATCCCGGGGAAGAAGATATTCATTCCCGCGCAGCCGCAGCCCTGAGTCGGGCCCGGCGGTTCAGCTGACCCCGGCCAGCAGCAGGATTCCGATCAGGATGGCCAGGGCGATACGGTAGTAGCCGAAAAGGGTGAACGTGTGCGTCTGCACATAGCGCAGCAGCCATTTGACCACGATAAAGGAGACGATTGCCGACACGATAAAGCCGAGCAGCACCGCGCCCCAGTGTTCCGGCGCGGCGCCCGGCGGGGGATGGTGCAGCGCCTTGAAGATCTTAAGCCCGCTCGCCGCCAGCATCGTCGGGATGCCCACCAGGAAGCAGAATTCCGTCGCCGCCGGGCGCGTCAGCCCGAGCAGCAGGCAGAGGAGGATGGTGGTGCCGGAGCGTGAGGCACCGGGAAAAACAGCGGCGACAATCTGGCCCAGCCCGACGGCAACGGCAATGGTCCATGTCACCCGGTCGCTGAGAGGCCGGCCGCGCAGCCAGGCTTCGACGGCGACAAAGCCGATGCCGCCAGCCAGAAGCGCCAAGGCCACCGGAGCGAGGCGATCGGGCAGCTTGAACCCCTTCTTCTCCAGGATGAAGCCCAGGGCTCCCGTGAGCACGAAGGCGAGCGCCAGCTTTGCCGCGTAATCGCGGGTTTCTTTCTCGCGCCAGGCGAAGAGGAACTGGTGAAAGCGCTCACGAAACAGAGGAATCACCGCCAGCACGGCTCCCGCCTGGATCACGACGTTAAACAGGTCGCTCTGCCGCATGTGCAGCCACTTCTCGGCGATCAGCAGGTGGCCGGTGGAAGAGACCGGCAGGAACTCGGTGATCCCTTCAACAATTCCAAGCAAGATGACAACTAACCAATCGGGCATTGCGTGTAGAGACTATAAAATCGGCCCGAGGACAAGCCGCAAATGCAAAGCCGCTTGTAACATTTCCTGCCTGCACGCCCGGCTGACCTTGTCCCAAAGGGCTCCCCAGCCCTTCCCGGCCCCCCCAGTAGCCAGCCTCCCCGATAGCTCAACGGTGGAACAACGGTATTGCCCCGGTAGCGCTACGGTATTGCTACGGTAGCGCGCCCATGTTGATCAGATCAACATGGGGCCGCTACCGTACAGGCCAAAAACGCTCAATTGAGGCCCGTCTTTATTGGCTTTTCTAGCACCTCAGCCATTTCCTCCGGCCACGTGTAACCCCTCGCAACTTCACGCTTCTTGGCCCACCAAACCCCACACATCAACCCACACGCCGTTGCCTTCGAGGCGGCCAAGTTACGCGTTCACTCCATACCTACGAAACCGACGCCTGCGCCTGCTGCAGCCGCTGTGCAATCTCCTGCGCCGTCATCCTCGCCGCCGGATTGTCGCTGAGCTGTTCCACCAGCCCGGACACCGTCGTAAAAACGCCGCTCTCCTTCTGGTGCTCCATCAACCACTTCACCAACTGCGCATCGGCAGCCTGCCCCTGCGGTGTGGTGGTCAGCACGGCTCGGGCCGTCTCGATGCCCTGGACCAAAGCCTCCGTCACCTTGCGATTCCGCACCTGCCGATACCCGTGGTAAAGCCCTGCCATCGCCAGCGCCACAATGCTCCCAATGCCAGGCGCAAACGTATTCACCACGGACCCCACCGCATCCATCGCCGCCAAAGCCTCCGGCCGCGCCACAAGGTTGGTGATCGGCACCTGCACAATGTTGGTGTAGAACACCGGCACCAGGTTCGTCATCACAGCCAGCAACAGATTCGTCGCCACCGCCTCTCGCGTCACATAGCCAGACACCGCCCCGCTCGCCGCATTGGTCACATAAACGATGCTGGTCCGCTCCACGACCTCCGACACCACGTTGGTGACCAGCACCGTGTTCGTCACCACCTGCAACACTGGCGCGTTCGTCCACGAC
>JAPLUA010000373.1 GCA_026397855.1 Verrucomicrobiota bacterium
CGTGCCCGCTCTGGAAGGCCCACCCCACCGTGTCCCACGTCAGCCCGCTCTTCACGTGCACGTTTTCCGTCACGTAATCCGCGTCGTCGTAGTTGACGAAGCCGTTCCACGCGGCGGGCAGGTAAACCGCCAGCGTCACCAGCGCCAGCAGCAGACAGAGGAAACCGGGACGGCTGATTGCCGTCTGCCATGAGGGCGCGGGTGCCGTCCCGTCGGCATCCGGGATCGCGGGCTTCAGCTTCGTCATCACCCGTTCCCGCTCATGCCGCTCCGGGCGCAGCCTTCCCGCCGCTATCCCGGTAGCTGGCCACTACCCAGTCGCTCAGGATCTTGTCCGGCGCATCCACCGCGTCCTTATCAATCACAAACTCCCGCTGCCCGGAATTCTGCGCGATCAGTTTCAGGCCGAAATGGAAGTCCTTGAACCGCACGGCGCAGAGTTCGCGCACCGGTTGCGCCTTCTCCAGCGCCTCCTTCACCAGCAGCTCGGCCGCCGCGTCCGTGAACCGGATCGTCATGCCGTGGTTCTCCCGGAAGCGCCGCGCAAACTCATCCACCAGCTCCCGCGCCACGATCCGCTCCTCGCACTTCGGATCGGCCAGGATCTTCGCCAGCTCGGACGCCGGGTTGTCCACCAGCTCACGCGTGACCACAAACCGCCTCACCTTCGTCGAGGGCAGCTCGAACTTGATGTCGCGAAACACCCGTTCGCACACCGTCATCAAACCGCGCGCTCCCGTCTGCTCCTCGGCCGCGCGCTCGGCAATCCGCCGCAGACCGTCGTCCGAAAACAGCACCTCGATGCCGTAGGCCGCGAAGTCCTGCTCGTATTGCCGGATGATGCTCCCCTCGGAGCCCTTCAGGATCAGGAACAGGTCGTCCACCTTGAGCGCATGGCACACCACCCGCACCGGCAGCCGCCCGATGAACTCCGGCTCGAAGCCGAACTCGATGAAGTCCCGCGTCTGCCCGTGCGCCAGGACTTCGTCGGCCGCCTCGGTCGCCCGCTCCCTGGCCGCAAAGCCGATCGTGGCCTCGCGCAGCCGCTTGTGGATGATCGTATCCAGCCCGCCGAACGCGCCGCTGACGATGAAGAGGATGTGCTTGGTGTTGATGGTGCTCGGCCCTTTGCGCCCGCGCTGCGTGAAATCCATCATCGCCTGGATCTGCCCTGCGATGTCGTTGGGCGAGCGCGCCGGGACTTCCGTCTCCTCCATCAGCTTCAGCAGGTTCGTCTGCACCCCGCGCCCGCTGACATCGCGACCGCCCGCATTGCTCGCCGCGGCGATCTTGTCAATCTCGTCAATGTAGATGATCCCGTATTGCGCGCGCTTCACGTCGCCATCCGCCAGCCGCACCAGGTCGCGCACCATGTCCTCGACATCACCCCCGACATAGCCCGTTTCGGAGAACTTCGTCGCGTCCGCCTTCACAAACGGCACGCCGATCAGGTCCGCCGCGCAGCGGATGAGGAAGGTCTTCCCCACGCCGGTCGGCCCGATAAGGATGATGTTCTGCTTGGCGTAGTTCGGGGATTCCTTGCCCTCGATCGCCAGCCGGACATGGTGGTAATGGTCGCACAGCGCCACGCTCAGCACCTTCTTCGCCTCGTCCTGCCTGATGACGAAGCGATCCAGGTGCTCCTTCACCTCGCGCGGCTTGTAGTCGAACTTGAAAAGGTCGGCGGTCGGCTCGCGCCCGGGTTCATCCGGCGCGGCATCGGCGCCGGCGTCAGCCGGCTTTCCCTCGCTCGCGCCGTGCATCTGCCGGCGGAGCATCTCCGCCAGTTGCCGCTGGATTTCCTCCGGTGCGGGTGGTCCGTTCATCACTGGCCTCTTCATAATAGGTTCAATGGCACGCGCCACCATAGCCCACAGCCCGCCACAAGAGCAACATGGAGGTGTACACGCTTGCGGCCCATGATGCGGTCGCTTAGCTTTTCACGAAGAGTCATGAGCCAGGAATCAACTCCCGATTTGCCGGTGCTTGTCCAAGCGCCAGGGAGTCGCTTCCGGCTTGATAAACCAGCGCACGAATAATGACTCAAAGAAGACCTGAAGTATGAAAGCCCAAATTGACATCAAGAGCGTTCTGTGTGGAGTTGCCTTCGGCGTGCTTGCCGTCTGCGCCATCGGGGCGGGAACATCCTCAAATGACGTCGGCAGGTACCAGGTTGCAGCCGGACAGAGTTCGACGGTCATCGTGGATACCAAAACGGGTCAAGCCTGGGGATATTGCCCCCTAAATACCGCACAATACCGCAATGACGGTAGTTTCTGGGAGCCGAAGTAAGCGCTTCTTGTCATTCTGCAGATTGCAGCCGGTAATCCTGCCATCGAGCCCGGATGAGTTCATGGCGGAGGCGATGGGGTTTAACCTGGGCGCCGTTGGCTACGTCCGCGTTCAGGTCTCCCCCCGGGATAAGAGAGCGCCAGGGACGTGATCGAAGACGGCGAACGGACGAGGTGCGAACCCGAAGTCCCGAAGCCGTAACCACGCAAATGAACCGGGCCCCATTCAACTGCAGAGAAAGCGCGGAGAAATGCAGAGAAGATGAACCCTCCTGTGCCATCCGTGGTTTCTGAACTGCCGGATCTAGGTTTAAATATCCGGACCACGCGCTTCTGGAAACCGGCCTTCCGTCATGATACAATCCCTGTCAGATGAGCATTACATTCAGCCCGGGCCGGCTCGCGATTCGCCTCGGTTGGTGGTTGGCAGTCTCCGCGCCGGGTCTTCCGGCCTGGAGCGCCGCCGCCGCCGGGCGCTTTCCGTTTGTCGTGCCCGGCGACGATGCCACCCCGTCGGCCACCGACTTCTCGGGGCTTTCGCCAAAGGCCGCCGGCGCCGATGGCTTTGTGCGCATCCAGGA
>JAPLUA010000086.1 GCA_026397855.1 Verrucomicrobiota bacterium
AGTAATACTGCCGCCACCAATGCAATTACCCGACGGCCTTTACGACAAGCTCGTCACCGAGTCGGTGGCCAAGTCAATTGCCGGCCTTCGCGAGGCAGCCTGTCGAACACTCGCGGCGCTGCCTCCGGAAGCGGCATCGGCGCGAATAGCAGATGCCCTCGCGAAACAGTTGACGGTGCTGCTCGATGACCTCGGCGGTGATGCTGCAGAGAAAGCCAAGCGGCAAATTGAACTCGTCAACAGCCTCCTCGTCCACCTCAAGCAACAGGCACCGCCTGGCAGCGTGGACTCGCTCACCGAGCCAGCCCAAATACTCCAGGCCGTTCACAGTGCCGGGCTAGCGCCGGAAATCCCTGAGACTGGCCTTGCAATTCCGTGGCTCTTCACGGCTGGCAAGGGTTCCCCCTCCCTCTTAACCGAGTTGCGCCGAGAGCTTGCCGGCTGTGATCAAGCCGACGTTCTGGTTAGTTTCATCACGGTTGCGGGGGTGCGAAAGCTGTTCGACATCCTTCAGACCGCCACGGCCACGGATGCAGTTGGTCGCCCCCGGACGCGATTGCGAATCCTGACCACCACCTATACCGGCGCAACCGAAATGGAGGCGCTGGACTACTTTGCGCGTCTTCCGGGCTGTGAAATAAGGGTTTCCCTCGACGGCAGGCGCACAAGGCTTCACGCAAAGGCGTGGATATTCCACCGCAACACGAGCTTTGGTTCGGCCTATGTCGGCAGCGCGAACCTATCAGGCACAGCACTGCTGGGCGGGCTGGAGTGGACCGTCAAGTTCACCGAGCAAGGCCAGGCTGCGCTATTCACGCGCGCCAAGGCGCATTTCGAGACACTTTGGAACGACGGTGAGTTTCAGCATTACGACGCGGCCAACCCCGAACATCGGTCTGAGTTGTCACGCGCCCTCAAGCGGGAGGGCGGCGACCAGGTATCCGCGACAACGACTTTCTTTGATCTTGCGCCAAAGGATTATCAGAAGGACATGCTCGAACAACTGGCGCTGGAGCGAGAGCACGGCAGGTTCCGCAACCTCGTCGTTTCCGCAACGGGCACCGGGAAGACCGTGGTTGCGGCTTTCGACTACCGGGCAGCCTGCAAGGCAGTTGGGGGGCGCCCTCGCCTGCTTTTCGTTGCCCACCGCAAAGAGATCCTCGCACAAGCGCGCAGAACCTACCGGGAAGTTCTGCGCGACCACTCCTTCGGCGAAATGCTGGCGGACGGTTCTGACCCTCAAAGCCACGACCACATTTTTGCCACGATTGACAGCGTGTGCGCACGCGCCCTTGTCGCCAAATGCGGTTCAGATTATTGGCACACCGTAGTCGTTGATGAGTGCCATCGGCTGGCGGCGGACCGCTTCGATGGGTTCGTGAGCTCAGTTCGTCCCAGGATTCTGCTCGGCCTCACCGCCACGCCAGAGCGTTCTGATGGAAAGCCAATCTTCCCCTACTTTGACAATCGGCCCGACGGTTCTCCGGCCGTCGAACTCCGCCTGTGGCATGCCCTCGACCTGCAGCTACTCAGCCCGTTTGAGTATTATGGCTGCGATGATGAAACCGACTTCTCCGAGGTGCCCTGGGACAGCCCGGGAGAGCGGGAGGTCATAGACAAACTGGTGACCGGGAACGACGCTCGCGCCCGGCTTGTGATAGACGAGTGGCGGCGATTGACCGGCGACCCGAAGCGGAGCAAATCCCTCGTCTTCTGCGTGAGTGTGGCACACGCCCAATTCATGACGCGGAAGTTCAATGATGCGGGCCTGCCCGCACTCTGCGTCATCGGCTCAACAGACTCAGACATCCGCCGCCAGGCGCCAGAGCGGCTGGCCCGAGGCGAGCTCTGCGCCCTCGTGACCTGCGACCTCTACAACGAGGGCGTTGACCTGCCCTCGGTTGACACGCTGCTGCTGCTTCGCCCGACGCAAAGCCCCGTCCTGTTCCAGCAGCAGATTGGGCGAGGCCTGCGTCTTCACGAGGGCAAGCAGAGCTGCCTGGTCCTGGACTTTGTCGGACGCTATCGCGCTGATTTCCGGTTTGACCGCCTGCTGTCTGCGCTCACCGGCCTGTCGCGCGGCCAAATGATTGATGCCGTTGAAAAGGGATTCAGCCACCTCCCCCCGGGCTGCCACATACAGCTCCAGCAATTCACCAAAGAGCAAATCCTCCAGAGCCTGCGAACGGCCATAAACCAGTCATGGCGCCGACTCCGCACCGAACTACATAGCTACGTCGTGCTGCGAGGCCGCGCGCGTGTAGATCTCGCCGAAGAAGCGTATTTCGGTCACCGCTTTTCTGACCTGCTGCACGACGACGACCCCGAGCAAACGGATCTTCTGCTGCGGGTCGGCGGCCCGGCGGTGTCCTACCAAACGCTGAGTGATCGAGACCGGCAACGGCTCCAGATGCTCGCCTACCAGATAGACGGGCAGCACCATCAGGCCGGAACCGGGGAGGCGTTCCTTGGAAGGCTTGTGGGCGCGCCTGAGCTCCGATCCGAGCTTGGCGAGTTGGGCGGTGTTCTGCAGGCCAGGGGCAATCTTCGCTTCCGTCCTGTGCCAGGGCTGGAGGATGTGCCGCTTTGCCTCCATGCGGGCTATGGCATCCGGGAGATTCTCACCGCGGTGGGTTGGCTGACCGCAGAGCGTAGAACGCCCTTCCAGGCTGGTGTCCTCGCCCTGCACGATCGGAAGGTAGAGCTGCTCTTTGTGACACTCGACAAGTCCGAAGGTTTCCACGACGCCATTGCCTACCGTGACTACGCCATTAGCGCTGAGAAGTTCCACTGGCAGAGCCAGAATGCCGCCGGGCCCGACACGCCTGCCGGTCGGCGCTATCTTGAGAGCCCGGACAATGGGTGGTCATTCCAGCTCTTTGTCCGCCGAAGCAAAGGAGAACCTTATCGGGCCTGTGGCCCAGTCACCCTGGAGATGGCCCACGGGGAGAAGCCGATGTCCATCGAGTGGAAACTGGCCGTGCCATTACCCGTGCGCTTGTTTCAAGAGTTTAGCGTCCTCAGGGGGCAGTAAAACCTGGTCGTCCCTCCGCACCCGCGCCCTTCAGCCTTCGTAGCGCGAAAGGTG
>JAPLUA010000049.1 GCA_026397855.1 Verrucomicrobiota bacterium
CGCTACCCTGGGTGAGATCCCCATAGGGGTCCTCAACCCTGCAAGGGTTGCATTGTTTGCCCCCGCCACCAGATCATTCGCGCAAATACCCCATCCTGAAAGGATAAGACCTGTCAACCCGGCAGCGGGAGGGGTGTGCCGGAAGCGGATACAACCCGTTCCGGGTTGGGGAATGTTTTGGTGCGGCGTCACCCAGGGTAGTGCTCGGCGCACAACCCTGGGCTGGGTGATCTCATCCTTTCAGGATGAACTCAAGGCTGAAACGCCGAGACACCGAAAACTGAAATGCTGAAACGCTGACATGGTGAAATGAGCAACCAAAGCTGAAAATCGGAAAGTGGAAAGCAGTTGGCGCAAAGCCCACGGTCGAGAAGATAGGCCCTCTCGGCCAGACAAATCACGCCAGCTTGCTTTTTCTGCGGATCCAGTATTCGGGCTGCCTTTTGCTGTGACCAATGGCAAGAACCCAAATAGTGTCAGCCCAGATAAAATAAGCGACGTAGTAGGGAAAGACTTTCAAGTTTACTCGCCGGTAGCCGCTCGCTCTTAAACGCGGCAATTCGTGGTGCTGCAGGATCCAGTGGATCACCCCGCGCGCTTCTTCTTTGAGGCGGAGACCCAAACCGGCCTCGATTTCTTCGTGGTGGGCAACAGCTTGTTCGAGTGCCTGCTCCGCCTCCTCAAGGACTTCGATGTTCACGGTCGAGGGCGTTGAAAACTTCATCAAACGACCGGGAGCGGGCCTTGCCTGCTTTCACAGCTTCAATCCGCTGGCAGATTTCCTCCTCCCAGACCGCTTCTGCGTCTGGAGAGAAATCGCGATTATCTTCAGAAAGATCCAGAAGGATACGCGCCAGGGTCAAGCGCTGGACCGGAGGTAGTTCCAAGGCGTCCCTGGCAATCTCTGCAAGCATCTTCATGTGGCAAAGATAAGGCTGGGCCAAGGCGATGGCAAGAGGGCCCTTTCAGGGAACGGACGCCAAATTTCTGCGCGTTTTGCCTTCGAGCATGGGGACATAAACCCGGCGACCTATTCTCATACCGGCCCTTACGCAGTCCGGGCTTGAGTTCTGCCGATTGAAAATCGGCGATACGGCAGATTACAAATCTGCGTTACGGCATCCCTGGTGATGTAACGCAGATTTTCAATCTGCCGTATCGCAGGTTTTCAACCTGCTGGCGTTAACGCTTGACCCAATCCAGGGAGGGCGAGCGCCTTCCAGAAAGATCAATTCTCATTCCGGCCCTTACGCAGTCCGGGGGTGCTTGAATTTGTCCGGAGGTCTGCCGATTGAAAATCGGCGATACAGCAGATTACAAATCTGCGTTACGGCATCCCTGGCAGCAGTCCCAGAGGGAAGGCTGGCACCCTTGCCAGGGTGCATGGGAGGTTGAATCGGGTTACCGGTGGTATCGCTCGTGCTGCTCGCTCAACCACCTGCTAATGGCTGGGATGCCTCGGGCTTCATCAAATCTGGCGGAATCAATCCGGAGGTGAGATTGACGGCCTCCTCTCCCCTGCCCTCTCCTCCATTCAGTATGGAAGAGAGGGAGATTTAACGCAGAGGCGTATTGGATTCTTGTCCGTAGCCTTATCCGGCCCCATCCGGTTTTATCCGTGGTCCATGCTCTCCGTCATGCCACAATCTTTGCCCGAGATTCTTTCTTCAACGGCAGAAATCAGGTCAATCGAGGCGGACACAGGCGGGGCACGGGGCCTGGTGAAGCAGCCACTGGTAAACCTGGATCAAATCGGATGCGGCCTTTTCTGGACGAAACTGCGCTGAATAATCCAATGCCTTGCGACCCATTTCGCGCCGGGCTTCCTCAGGCATTTGGAGGGCTTCCCGCAGGGCCAATTCCAATGCCCCCACGGTGGGCTCGACACACCAGCCCACACCGAGCGCCGGCAAATCCTTCCACGGCGTGCCGGTGGTGGTGATGACCGGCAGGCCGGACATCATGGCCTCGACGATGGCATTCCCGAAGTTCTCGAAATCGCTGGGCATCACAAACAGATCCGCCGCCGCCATCGCCTCCCATTTCTGCGCGTCATCCAGTTCGCCAGCGAACACCACGCTCGCCCCGCATCCCAGCTCCCCGATCAGCCGTTCCAGTTCCTTTCGGTAGCCCCCCTCGTCCGGGCCAGCCAGAACCAGTTGCCATTGGAGGGACGAGGGACCACAGGACAACGGACTACTAGACCACTGACTACCGGTCGACCGACTACGGGCTGCGGGCTTTTGCATCTTCGCCCAGGCTTGGATGAGGCGTGCCAGCCCCTTCACCGGGTGCAGCCGGCCTAGGAAGAGGACGGTGCGGCTGAAAGGGACTACGGGACTACGGGGTGAGGGACTACGGGACCATCGACCACTGGACAACGGACCACGGACTACAGGACCACCCGCCACTGATCTCTGACCTCTGACCTCTGACCTCTGTCTTCCGTTCCCTTCCCTCTCCGATCTCCCCTCTCCCCTCTCCTCCTGACCCGGCGGCAGCGCAATGGGATTGGGGATGATGGCGACGGGATTGCGCAGGCCGAAACGGCGAATATCCTCATACTCCTTTTGTGATTTGGCATGAATGCACTGCGCCTGGCGCAGTGCATTCCCTTGAAACCAGAGCCAAAAAGGGACTTTCTTCCACCACCGGCGCCGGAGTGCGCCGGGCATCAACATACCACAAGGCGCGAGCAGGTGTGGCAACCCACGGGCCCGGGCTTGTGCCGCCGCCGAACGATGCACATCCGTCCAAAGGCCGTGCGAGTGGATGATGTCAAATTTGGCCTGCGCGAGCGAGGAGTGGAGGGCCGAACAGCGCCGGAATGGGCCCCAGTTCTCGGCCTCGAACGCGGTCACTTTTAGCCGCCGGTCGAACTTGATCCGCTCGCCATCCGCCGGACACGTCCCGCCTAGAATCTCGACACCGCAACCCAGGTTGGCCAGCGCCGCTCCATAGGAGGCGAGTCCGAGGACAGGCCCGCCTTGCGCCCGCCCCAGGTATGGAATGACATGGGCAACCAACACAATCGAAAGGGAACGAATCTTGTGCTCGACCAGCCGATGGGCGCAACTCACAGTTTCCGAGGACGTGCAAAAATGCGAAAGGAGCGCGGACATTCTTGTCCGCCTCGGCCGCGCTGGCAAGCCCCGGGCGGACAGGAATGCCCGCGCTCTGATAACATGAGTTGCGCCACCAGCCGATGCGCGCTTTCATTTACGCTCGCGCCCGGTTTTCCTAAAGGCCAGGATGGTTTTGTCCCAGATCGAAGCACTGCCTACCAACTCGCAACCGACGAGATGTTTTTGAATCGTCGAGACGTCCCATGCATAGACCCACCTTAACGCCGGCAGCCTGAAAAACCCTAGAATTACATTGTTCGGAGATTCGGTGTACTGGTTTCCACACCCGGTATAGGACGTTACGATAATGTGTCCCCCTTCACACACCGATGTGGACATATTCCGCAGAAACTGGGATAACTTCTCCTCGCTCACGATATGCTGGGTAACATCAATCGAAATGGCCATGTCGGCCTGTATGTCCGCGAACTCACCTGGACTGCCCAAGTCGCAACACCTAAACGAACCGCCCGGCACACTTTTCTGACAATGGGCAACTGCCGTTGCAGAAATATCCATCCCAGTATAGCGTTTGGCTCCTGACGCTAGCACGACCTGACCCCAAAAACCGTTGCCGCAGCCAAACTCGATGCACACGCTACCCGCAGCTCCAATTTGCTGTGCCGCGAGGAAATCAAGAAACTGCTGCTTCTGCTTAGGATAGCGTGTATGCTCCTCCTCCGGCACCGACGCTACGGCCCTGAAGTCGGATTGAAATCTCTGATGGCGCTGCTCCCAAAACCTAGCCGCGTCATAGCCGCTCCGGCTGCGGTAACGAAAGTAGAGAAAGGCGCGGCCAAGCGCCTGCTGAAACTGAACAATCCTACGGATCATATATTTTAGAGCCTTGTATCCACATGCGCTGTCGTCGCACCTGATAACTTTTCTAATTTACTTCTCAGAACTACCCGCTCACTGCCTTCCGAACTTGGCACATCGGCAGCGACAGAACCCGATTGAAGCCTAGGCCCGGCCCGCCGTTTGAGTAATTTGCCTGGCTCTTGCCCGGCCCGACCCAAAAGCTCATAACGCAGGTGCGGCAGGCAATAAACAGCTGCAAGAGCTACTACTGCCGCTTTTACAACGTAATTCATAGCGGTTCCTATATCAGTTTCGGCTTTGATTGCCAAATGAGCAATATAGAATACCAAGCTCCACCACACCACTGACTTCCGAGCACGAAGACCGAGCAAACGGAAACCGAGGGCCAGCAGTAAGGCATAAACGCCACAGCCGAGTATTCCCCCAGTTCGTCCGAAGTTGGCATAGATTTCTCCGACAAAGCCTATGCTCATGCTCGTGTCCTCGAATGGGGTATAGTCTGCGAAGCGCGTCATGAACTCCCTGCCTCCAGCACCTCGCTTGTCGGGGGCCAGAATGCGTGGTAGTAGCGCTGCCTTAAGGGATGATAGGACGGTTTCCCCTCGGGCATAAGGCTCGTTAGCCGGCACATGCTGCAGAACACGATCCACGATCCATCCTTGATTGAACCTCATGCACGCATCACCCAGCGAGTCCTCACCAAAACCTCCGCTTAACAATTTCGTTGCGCTTTGCGCCAGGCATAACCCGCCGACGAATGGGCGATTCCATCGGTTCATTGGAACTTCCGAGCCGAACACATTGATAGCACCTCCGCCAAACCAGGTTGACTGCCGAATCTGCCATTTAGCGTCGTTTAGAAGAAAAACACTAAGCGCAATCAAAGCAAGCCACATAAGGTAGGCGGGCCTTGATATCCGGCGGGTAAAAGCATAGAGCGCAAAGAAGCTCATCGCCCAAAGAATCATGTCATGGAATAATCCGGACCCAACCGATGCGCTCAATTCCAAAATCAGCAACAGCATCGCCTTCCACTTCCAGCCTGGGGCGCGGAGCAGCATGAGTCCCATGGCGCCCACAAATCGTAGATTCGCGAGCAGTAAGAACAGAACGCCCAAGCCGCCCAACTCCCTGGATCTCAGAATAAGGTGCAGCGCCAGCCCTCCCCAAAGCAAACGATTGAGATCCCGCTCCGCCAAGGAATGGCCTTTGAGCAGGTATTGGGGTTGCGGCCGGGAGTAAAGTCCAATGCAGCCTAAAAACCACCCAAAAGCAATCGCAACCAAGGCAGGAACCGCGTATGCGAAGTACCGCTCCGGGTTGGAGACAGCGTACTCCGGATTTGCCGCAGGATAGTAATGGGCTGCCCAGGGGCCGAGGCCGTATTGCAATACACACACCAAAATCGCAATGTGAGGCAATGGCGGCATTACGCTGGAGGTGCTGGCCATGTGCATGACCGTGACTCCCGTAATGGCCACAGCAACCCCGACCCAGTAAGAAACTCCGTGCCACCAGGGCCAGGTAATTACTGCCGCCAGCAATCCGGACGCTGAGCAGATCAACCAAAGGGACCGGGCTGAATGCCCGCCGGGCTTACCCTTGACTCCCCCTCGAGCATCCGGAGCGGCACTTCTATTATTAGAATTCACAGTTTGGGCTGACTAACCAAGGCTTAATTGCAAGGGCGAAGAGCCGCTTCGCGGCCAACCGCATTAAGTCTGGCAGCCCTGCTAATAGACCTCTTAGAGGCTGTTTGAGAATTCACCCTGCGGCGGACGAGCGACCACGCATGCCGCGGTTCCCATGGACTCCAGGAGATATTCGGGCTCGCGAGGACGCTTGCCATCTCGAAAGCCCTACTTCCTAACTTTGTCACGTTGCGTAATACTTTACTGGTGAACATAGGATTTGAGCGCTATCAAAATCTGCGGGGGCTTTCTTGAGCCAGCGTTGCCGCGGATAGAAATGCTTCGACAGTCGCCTGCACCGACTGCATTTCCGCTAGTTCACGCGCACGCCCGCCGAACCGGAGCAGCCGATTGGGGTCGTCGGCCAGGGATTTGATCGCTCCCGCAAGCTGTCGGATGTCGCCGCAGCGGTACAATATTCCGCTCTCCCCATCACGGAACACATCATTGGGGCCATAGCAACCGCAGTGGTCACTCAGCACAACCGGGATTCCCAGGCACTGGGCCTCAGTCACCGCTAACGGATGGGCGTCCCTTTCGGAAGGAACCACGACTATATCGCAAAGCGATAGAACTTTGGGAAGCGCGGTTTGGTTTACAAACCCTGTGTAGCGAGCTGGCCCTCCCTGTTCCTTCAACTCCCGCTCTAGCGGACCAGCTCCTATGAATAGAGCCTTGACGTCATCCCGGCCAATGTAAGCAATCGCTTTGACCAGATCAAAAGGGCGCTTGTGCCCAATCAGCTTGCCTGAAAACCCAACCACGAAATCCTTGGCCTCCAAACCGTATTGGCACCGCAACCCCTGGCGAGCGGCCGTATCCAACTCAGCAGCCGCCTGACGGAACCGGCGTGTATCAACCGGGATGGCCGAGAAACGTATGCGATCGGCTGGCGCTCCGTAATACAGCAAGTAATCGCGGTTGTGATCTCCAGAGGCGAGGAACACGCTGACACGGCGGAAGAATGGCGGGATAATCTGTCGCTTGATCCACCGCCGCCATGCCGGGCGCCTCCGCTCTGCCAGCCAGTTGGAGTCGCTTTGATAGAGTAGCGGAATCCTAAACCGCTGGCACAGGTGCGCTACAGCCCAGTTATTCAAATGCGCGTAGCCCGCTAGCCAAGCCACACCTACGCCGCCAGCCAGTGCCAATGCCAGACCGCGATTGAGCCCCTTTACCCCGGCATCCAGAGGATCGCGCGTAGGCCACTGGCGAGGAAGAAACTCATGCGCATAACCGGCCAGCAAATCCACGTCCCAAGCCATCTTCACACCAAACTCCCGGTCCAGCGAAGCCTCTACACCGTGGCGGCTGTAATAATATACCTTCAAATCCACGCCTGGCCGACAAGCCAACTCCTGCCATAGCGGACTACTGTGCTGGATAGGATGTGATTGGAACGTGGCGATTTTCAAGTGAGCTCGATTTTTAATTCCTCCACGGCCGCTAGCAAGGTCTTGGCCCTTTCCACATATGTATGGTGTGAGACAATTGCGCGAGCGCGAAGGCGCATGGCTTCCAGACGTGGACGGTTGCGCAGCAACTCTGCAGCAAGGGCGGCAGCCTCCGCAGCATGGTCAAAGTAAACCGCTGCCGCCCCCTCCGGGAAGAACTCCTCCTGCTCTGGGCTGCGCTGGCTGGCCAAAACGCCGCCGCAGCCAGGAGCCTCGAAGGTGCGCATGTTGTGACTACCTTCATTCTGCCGGCGCAGGATGTTCAGGGCTAAGCCGGAGGTGCGGACCACAGCTACCATCTCCCTGCCCAGAAGCCCGTTCCCGCGCAAAGCTGCCCGCACGTCCCGATCACCACAACGCGGCCAAGATCCATAAACCGCGAGATTGACTCCACGGGTCTTCCCGGCACGGAGGATGGATCCAATCCACTTCTCACGGTAGGCGTCGCCGTTGCCTACAAAAACCAAGTCATGTTTTAACTCCTTCGGCGGTGTGTTCTCGGAAGGGTCGTTCAACCGCGGATGCACATAGGGATCCCATGCAAAGGGGAGCCGGAGGACATGACGGGCACCCGCCACCTGGAGCGGTTGGAGGAGTTGGCGATTGTAGGTGCAGTAGAGATCAAAGCAGGGGATCGCCTCGGTAACCCAAGGACGGTTTCCTCCCCGGCTAAACGTCACCACTGGGTTGTCGGCGTTGTAACATACCAGAACCGTATGTGGACGAAGTCGCTTGAATTCGCGCCACAACCAGGGGACCGCCCACGCCCCCTTCCCCACCCAAACCATGTCGAATGGGCTTTGCAGCAGAGCAGGCAGAAGTCGGCGGCTAAACCAGTGCAGAATGACTCGCTCCAACAGGCGCCGAACAAGACGCATGCGCCACAGCGACGATTTGGCCAGTTGAGCCGGTGGATCCAGTATCGCGGCATCCTGCCCGAGCTGCCGAAAGGCCCGCAGATAAGAGGCGCCCAGATACATTTCATGGGCATCGCTGAGCAGCAAGATTCTCATGGACACCCTGTGGGGCATTGACCTCCATCCGCGACCATCCACCTGAGCCGCTCGTTCACGGGCCGAAACTGAAAATCGTAACTGTAACGCTCAAGGTGTAAGAGCCGCTCACGGTCGGCCATCCTTCGTTGCAGATCCTCATTCTCCGGCAAAGGCCGCACCGCCGCACTCGCACCGCTCGCCGGGTCCCAGGAAGTTCGGGGGCCGAAACCCTCAGCTTTGCCCGCCTCGACCGCACGGGGATCAGTGTTAACGATTTCCGGCAACTCCAGGACCATGCATCCGAAGCGCTTGTTTAAGGCAGTGGCTTGGTGTTTGCAAATGCGGCTTGCCGGATTAAACACGGCCCATCCTATATCGCCGGCGGCAATAGTGGCATAATGTTCCTCGCAGCATTCGAATTTCGGGGCGTGGAAAATGCGACAGCCCGAGACCCCCAACTGCTGTGCCAAGGCTCGCAAAGGGGTAGCAAAGTCACACTTGGCCTTGCCTTTGAGCACGAGCACGCTCCGGGGTAGCCAACGAGCCACGGAACGAAAGGCCAGTTCGAAACCACGTGTTGGACCAACGGTGCCATGGCACAAAACCAACCCGGGGATCTCCGGAACCTGGGCGCCCAAGGCTGTGGGTGGGATGCAGGGCGGAACGTCTAGGATTGGTAGGTTACAATTCGGCACAGTTAGCAAGCCTTTAGGTCGAGGTTCGCCTCCTGCACGTAGAGGTGGGCGCGCAAGCGCCACTCTTGGTGATCAGGCTAGTCAGCGCTACCCTCCGCCGAACAAAACGGTTGGCCAAAGCCGCGCCGACACTGTCGGTATGCTCTTCCGGAATATGGTCTAAATGCCAAATCAATCGGGCCATGCAAGAACGAGCAGCTGCTCCCACCACATAAGCGCTTTCCGCATCGCTCATGATCAAGATTTTCGGGCACGATCGACGGGCCAGACTCCGCACGCGACAGCCGAACCGCCGCACCTCCGAAAACCGGGCGGCCAGAGCTCGCCACTGTCCAAGACTTTGCACCCCACAGTGGCTCTTGATACGGGCGTGAATGAAATCTGCACCTTTGTGCGAACCTGCCCTGGCCCAACAAAGATTGCTGACCCGGAAACCTGATTCTGCGAGGAAGTTGGATTGCTGCACGGCTGGATGAAGCATCTGCACCGCCGCACGGATTACGGATTGGCAATGCAGCCAACCGCCACCAGAATTGAGTTCATCTAGCAGAGTCGTGTTCATGCTAGCTGTCGAGACGTTTCGGCACCGTCACAGGCTTGCATCCCCGTCGAACTGACAGCAGTCCCAAGCCTCCTGCTTTTCCAGCGCCGCCGCTAACCCGGGGGCTTTGGCCTTGTAGCAGGCGGGAAAGGCTGGCCATCGGCGTTGCCAGGGACGGAGCAACTCCAGACTCCGCCGCTTCGAGACCGAAAACCCCGACGCCTCCAGGAGGTGAATCCGATCCTGCCGGCACCGCTGGATCACGGCGGCCCCCAGTTCCATGACCACCCGCTCGTCGTCGCACCGAAGCTGGAGATCCACGATCTGAGCGCGCCGCAGTCCCAATAACTTCGAGTCCCGGCGCTGCACCAACACATAGCCTTCCAACCGAGATTCCTTGCTGGCTGTGAAACCCCAAACCTCTTCTCGGCGCAGCCGGTCCCCGAAATGCCAATTCAGCCACTGGCAATTACGGAACGCCAGCAGCCGATCGGAACGCTCCCCAAACGCCTGCCCAAGTCCGTCAAACCGCGCGTCGAAAGCCTCGATAGCCTGGCAAATCCCCGATCCAGATCGCACCCCTGACCAATGTCGAACACCGTCCACAAGTGCCGTCGCCAGCCCCAGCGGGAACTTCAGGAAATCCACGGCCCCCAGACCTCGGGAGCGCAGGACACTCGCCACAAATCCGGCATGGTGCGTGATCCAGAACAGCGGCCTGTCGTAGTGGGCTAACGGAATTTGCTTGGCACCAAACGCCGCGAATACACGTCCAGCCTCCGCAGTGGCGGTAGTATTGATGAAAAGATCGGCTTCTCGCTGACCAAAATACTGCGTCAGCAGAAACAGCGACTGATTACGAAAACCCGGGTCTACCGCCCAACTGCTGGCCACCATCGCCGTGTACGACTTTCCGGCCAGGCGATAGGCGACCGGGATGTTGCCCAAATGCCCGACGACCTGGCCCGAGTCGGCTGCCAAAACCCAGCCGGCGGGGATGGCCTTACGACCCTCGCTGCGCAGCGGATTCTCCGAGATCATCCGGGCCCAATCCTCCTGCGGTCGCCGACTCAAACCGTTCCTGAGCAGAACCGCCATCACATTCTCGTAGTCGTCCAGAGTGACTTCCCGGAGGGTGGCCATGAAACACAGTGAGTCGAGGATGTTTGTAGGGAAGACCGTTCAGGCAGCGGCGAGGAAGTAGCGCAGTTGGTAATCGCCCCAACTCGCCAAGAAATGGTCCCGCCGCAAGTGGCCGGGGTTGCCTCCCGCGAAGGTCGGTCCGCGCTGCGTGGTGGCGAAGGAATGGTAGCCCAGCCTCCGCGCCAGCGCCGGATGAGTCTGGGGGTCGAAGTCAACGCTGGGCCGGCCCCAAGGCGCGGCAAAGTGGACGCAAGGACGTCCGACCTCCGCTTCGATGCGCTGCTTGCTCAAGGTGAGTTCCTGTGTGGCTGCGGCTTCATCCAGTTCCGCAAGGCAGACGTGGCTGTGGGTGTGGGAGCCAATCACCATCCCGGCCTCAGATAAGAAGCGACATTCCTGCCAGTCGAGATGGTCCGCCGGCATCCGGGCGGCTGCCGCCAAACTCCGCCGCGGTGTGGAAGCCGCCGTCGTAGGAGCGCCGCCGTCGATCGCAGCCGTCGGCAAGTAGAAAGTCGCTGGACATTTGTGCTGCACCAGGATGGGCAGGGCGTTCGTCACGCAGTTCTGGAAGCCGTCGTCGAAGGTGACGCAGAAGTAGCGGCCCCCGATTCCTCCGCGCTGGGTCAGGAGTTCAACAACGCGGTCGAGCGAAATAAAGTCGCCTCGTTGCCGGAAGAAGCGCAGGTGCCTGTCGAAGCCGGCCCGCTCATCATCGAAGACATGGTGGTAGTAGGGAAACCATATGCATTCCTCTATGCGGTTGGTAAGCGCGAACCAGGACCGGGTCCAGATCACGGCGGATCGGGCTGAACTGCGCAGCCAGTCCTTGGGCGCGGAACGTCCCTTCCACTCATGGTAAGTCCGGGCGCTGGTTCGCCTCATAGCCATAGGTTAGGTGTGGGCTCGACGGGCCGCCTTTGTCGCTTGAGACGCGCGCCCCAGAGGGGGCCTTCGGCCAAGACCACTTTGACCGGCACCTTGTAGGCAGCGAGCTTTTGTAGGCAGAACAACTTGAGGCGCAAGGTCAGGTCTTTCAGCGGCTCCGGCTGAACCAGGGTGACTTTGGCACATACAATCTGGCCGGTGATGGGATTGCGCTCGCCGAAGACGACCACGTCAGCCACGTTGTCAAGCTGCTGGATCACGTTTTCGACTTCCGCCGGGTATACTTTTTGCCCACCAACGTTGACTAGGTCGGACTGTCGTCCAAGGATGCGGAAGTAGTCGCCGTTGACTTCCACTATGTCCCCTGTAATGAACCAACCGTCCTCAGTAAATGGGCTGGGTGCGTTGAGATAGCCCAGCATGGCGGACTCGGATTTGATCTGGAGCAGGCCGTCCACCACGCGCACTTGGTAGCCTTCGCCGCCCAACTTCACCCACAAGGAATCGGAACTCTCGGAATGCGACCGCAGGGTTCCGACCTCGCTGGTACCGTACTTCTGCAGCAGCACAGCCTGTGGAAGGATGCGCCGGCAGGCCTGGAGTGTCGCCTCGCTCATTACCTCCGCCCCGTAGGTCACGTACTTTAGCGTGGAAAGATCGTGCAGGGTGTATGCTCCTGAGATCACGAGCAGGCTCAGGAAAGTGGGTGCCACGGGCAGCACCTCGACCCGGTATCGGGCCACTGCGGCACAGATTGCCTCGGGAGACCGGTCCTCGACTAGCACCAAGCTACTGCCATTCGACAGGCAGTAGAAAAGAGTGTCGAAGCCCCCAATGTGATCGAACAACAGAAATGCCAAGGTTCGCAGGTTCTGGCGGCGTAGCTGGTACTTCTTGAGTAGCCGCACCAAGTCATGCACAACCCCCTTGCTCTGGCCGGTGGATCCGGACGAGAACAAAACCAAGCCTGGGTGCCCTTCCCGGCGCAACCGCTCGTAGAGAGGGTGGTCTGCGCACACCTTGGTCCGCGTCAGCACGGCGTGTTGTTCGAGTCCTGAGAAGGGAGGTATAACCCGTTCCGCCTGGGCCAGGGCGATAAACTCGTCTGCCTGCTGGCCCGCCGCTGCCGTGATGGGCACCACGATGCACGCCTGTTCGATCAAAGCCAGCATCGCCGCTACAGCCTCAGGGCAGAAATCTGATTGGAGGACCACCACGGTACCAGGGAGCACAGACTCGGCCTGCAACTGAGCCTTCCATCGATCCAGCGCTCCCAGCAGCCAGCCGTAACTGAAGGGCTGTCCACGCCACAGGAAGGCCGTCTCCGAATCCGCCGCTTGAAAAACCCGCCGTAGAAATCCGATGGGCATCTAAACACCTCCGAGGTAGATCACTTGGCCAGTAACAAAATCGCTAGAGGGCTGGAGAAAAAAATCAACGACATTCGCGATGTCCGCGAACTCGCCAAAGCGTTGAATGGCCTGGCGCCGCAGCAAGGTCTGCATCTTGGCCGCCGGCACGGAGCGAATTAGGTCTGTCTTGACCGGAGTGGGCCCCACCGCGTTGACCGTGATGCCCAGCGGAGCCAGTTCCCTGGCCAGGATCTCGGTCAGGTTCGCCACCGCCGCTTTCGAACTGGCATAGGCCGCCTCGCCTTCCAATTTCAGCGGTGCGGCCACGGTTGCGAAATTCACGATGCGCCCCCATTTCCGCGGCTGCATGAGCTTGGCCGCCTCTCGGCAGAACAGAAAGGTACCCAGCACATTGGTCTCATAAATGCGCCTCACGGTGGCCAACGGAGTGAGCAAACAATGGTTCATGGAGGCGATGCCGGCGTTATTCACCAATACATCCAGACGCCCACAGCGCTTCTGCACCTCGAAGAACATCCGCGCTACGGCAACCTCATCCACTACGTCCAAGCAGAAATGTGTGTAGGGATTAAGCCCCGGCGCTGCCGGCTCGCGGCTGCAGCCCACCACGTGGTACCCATGCTGACAGTAGTGTTCCGCCAGCGATCGGCCGATGCCCTTGCGGGTGCCGGTAATAACCATGACGGGCTGCTCAGCCATGAGAATCTTCCTCCAAAAGTGACGCAATATAATCCGTCAGTGTCGCCACAGTTCGGAAGGGACTCGTGCGCTGTGACATCGCCTTCTCACTAACCAGGGTCAAGGGACGATCAAACTCCTGGGCGATTTCCCGCTCGACGGCGGCGATTAACGTTACCAGCCCCAGAGAGTCAAGCGTGCTTCCCTCGCCGAAGAGCACGGTGCCTGGCACCTTCGCGACCTTTGCCCCGTCTGGGTTGAGTTGCTGCCATTCATCCAAGGCCGAATGAATGATCCTCTCGATGCGTTCTCGGTTAATCATAGTTTCTGTGGGCCAGTTAAGCAGGGCGACGTTTTGAAAGCAATCCAGAACGCTCTCCTCAGTCCCAACAACCCTGGAAAAGCATGACCTTACGACCTGCTGCGTTGGGTGCTTGGATAAAGGGCGGGGAAAAAGTCTTCACTGGCGGGCGAATGGAATGGAGACCGGTGCCTCCGGCGCCAATTCCCAAGCCCGGAGTTGTGGTTTCTTGCGTTGCCATTCTGTTCGTTGACGGTTGATCTTTGATAATGCGGATCGTGGTACCAGCAGTCCAAACAGAGGCGGAGGCCCTCGGTAGAAGTGGTGCGAGGACGGAAACCCATTTGTTCCTCGAGGCGGTTACCGCCACCGCCACACGTGACAACAGGATTGTCGCAATTGCAGCAGCCCGAGGCCGAGCCTAGAGATTGCCGTTTGGACTAGTCAAAGCGAGGTCGGCGCGCTCCGCTACGAGCCTGCGAAGCAACCGCCGCGAATAGAGGGCCAGAATGGGACGCTCCAGGGCCCGGCGGACGAGGCGCATCCGCCACGCTGGCCAGCGTGCCAGGTCCGCAGCCGGATCGTGGAGTGATGCATCGTGACCGAGCTCGCGGAATGCCCGGAGGTAGGAGGCACCCAGGCAGTAGTGGTCGGACTCATTGAGCAGGAGAATTTTCAGTTGGAACACGGATAAAGAAGGGATTGCGATGGAGGGGGTGTTCACCCGGCGGGTGGCCACGAAAGAGGCTCTCGACCATGACGAAGCCCGTTCCCATCCGCATCTGCCATGAGCAACTGCCCCCTCGCTGATTCCTTCAAGGTCCGCAGGAGCGACATGCCCCAACCCCGTGACATCATGCCGCCCCGATGAGGCTTGTGGGCAACTTGTTTGGGTTTGCGTGCTATAAACATGGCGCTCCTACGGAGCTGGCTGCCTCACTTCCTTACAGTGCGACTTATGGGCAACGTCCCAGTTTGCTAGTTCCGTGATGATTCGTGCAATTCGTGTCTGTGGCTGTTTTGATGAAATGCACCATGTGATGGAATTGGTGATCATAATTGTATTGTTCCAGATGCAATTGCCGCCCCCGATCACCCAACCGCCTCCGCAATGCCGCATCCCCGAGGAGGCGATTGACCGCATCGGCAGCGTCATCGGCGGAGTTGTGGGGAATGCACAACCCGCAACCACCGGCCTCGATCACCTCCGGCACGAAAGGGAGGCGGTCGGCCACCTGCGGCACCCCGAGCGCCATGCACTCGTAACGCTTGTTGCAGGCGGCAGAGCCGTATTTCCAGTTGTCATTATTCGGCTCAAGCACGGTCCAGCCCACATCGGCACCGGCCACCGCGCGATAATGCTCTGGTGTGCTCTGAAATCCAGGATTTAAGAAAACCACACGGTCCGTGACGCCCAAGGAGCGCGCCAGGGTCTCGACTTTCTCCTGGAAAGCGGGTTTAACGCGGCCTTTCATCACGAAAACCGAGTCGCTCGGCCACTTAGGCATCGAGCGGACCGCCAACTCCAGCCCGTGATCCGCGCCGACAGCCCCATGATACAGTACGATCCTGGATTGCTCCGGAACGCGGCCCTTCAAAAGCTCCCGCAAGGAGGGGCGGGGAATCTCGCGAACCGGGCGAGGACAGTTCTGCACCAGGCCAATGCTGCCAGGATCTATTCCCGCCCTCCTGGCTAGTTCGTCCGCGCGCCCCCGGTCGGGAATGGAGAGCCGATGTGGCACTCGCGCATGCCGCAATACATAGCGATTTGCGAGGGCCGTGAAACTCCAGCCGGGCAGATTCTCGGGCAGCTCGTGCATGTGCCAGAGCAACAGCGTCCCTAGCTGGCGCGGCAGGTCGCCTAGGGGATAGCAGGCATCAGGAGCATAACCAATGACAACGTCCGGACGAAGCTGCCGCACCAGACAGCGGGCTTTCCGGCGGAACGCAATGCCGTTGACAAGCCGACCCAAGGGTCCAGTCGCCACCCTGGATCCGCCCAAGGAGTGACGCTCCACGGTGGGTGGCAACTCATCTGCTCTCCAAGCACCAGGCAATGACTCATCTGCCACGCTCACCTGAAAACCCTGCTCCGTAAGGATCGCCGCCTGGTTAAGCGACGGGGGGTAACCTTCAACCGCAGGGCGGGAAACCAGTAGAATGTGAAGGGGCATGGGGAGTTTTGGAAAAGCTGAAATTGGGAAAACAGAAAGCAGAAATCGAAAAGGGGCGGCCAGAGGTCAGAGGTCGGAGGTCAGGGAGAGCAGAAATGACAGGACTACGGGTCGGGCTGAAAAGCTGAAATCGGGAAACAGTCAAATACAAATCAGAAATGACAGGACTACGGACTACGGGACTACGGGACTGCGGGATCCAACTGCTGGGACTGCTGCAGGAGGGTTTGTAGGCGCGATTGAATGGCGCCGGGGGCATTCAGCTTTCGGAAAAGTTCACGGGCGGCTTGGCGGCGTTGATCATGGGCTGGAGGGGACTCGGACAGGATCACTCGCATGGCCTCTGCGAGGCGGGCGGCGTTCTTGGGCGGCACAAGGATGGCCGATTTTGAGCCGCCGAACACCTCCGGGATGCTGCCGACGCTAGTGGCAATGACCGGAACCCCGACACGGATCGCCTCCAACAACACGAGCGGATAACCCTCGTGGTAGGATGGCAGCACGAGACAGCGGGAGTTTGCCAGCACGGCCATTGTTTCCTCGCGGGTCCGGAAGAACTGGAATTGGATGCTCCCAGACACTCCCAGTTCGCGGGCTATGGCCGCAAAGGTCTCCTCGCTGCCCTGCCCGGCGATCAAGACACGCACGCCGGGAAACTCCTTCGCAACCTCCGCCGTCGCCCGCACCAATTCGTGCAAACCTTTCTCGACGTCACGACGGCCGAGGAAGATGAAGTCGGGCGGGGCGGAGAGAGAAGAAGGAAGATAGGAGATAGGAGAGGGGAGAGGGGAGAGGGGAGTTGGGAGATCGGATTCAGGCCCTTTCTGCTTTCTGCTTTCTGCCGGCTCCTCCGTCCCCTGCCCTCTGACTTCTGACTTCTGTCTTCTGTCTTCCGGTTTCTGCTCTTCCACTTCTTCGATCCAGAAAGGCAGACGGAGGATTGGCCCATTATATCGGTAGGTTTCTCGGATTCCGCGGTCTATGGCGGCTGATGGGGAGAGCATCGCCCGGCACCGGCCCAGCAGGCGGCTGGCTTCCGGATCCACGAACTTGTTTCCGGGCGTGGCATTGGTTAGCTCCCAGATGAGCAGGCGGTTTGCCACACTGCTACCGAGCAAATGACGGGCGAGCGGGCCGGTACCCATGACAATGACGTAAGCTGGGTTTTGGGCCTGGATCTGCCTTCGTGCCTGCCAGGCCAGGCAGCGTCCTGGCCAGTCCCAGCGGCAGCCCCGGCGCGTCCAGGGACGCACAATCTCAAAAGCGCGCCATGGACTACGGGACGGCGGGACCGCAGGACTACGGGACCACGGCACTACGGGACTACGGGACCCTGCGGACCCATGGTCCTGTGGTCCTCCTCCGTGGTCCCGTGGTCTTGTGAGCCCATTTTCCCCAAAATCCACATTTTGCGCGAAGCAGGTCACTCGCAAGCCTTGCTTGGCGAGTTCCTGGCACAAAAGGTAGGTGGCGAGGTAACAGCCGGCTTTTTGGCCTAGCATGTCGCTGATTACGAAGGCGAGCATTGCTGGAGGAAGGAGATGGGAGATGGGGGGGGGGGGAGGGGGAGAGGAGATGGGAGATAGGAGATCGAATCGGGGGCTGTCCTCTGACTTCTGTCCTCTGCGCTCTCCGCTCTACTTTCTGCTTTCTACTTTCTACTTTTCCCCAACAGGGTCTTCAACTTTTTGACATTTCTGTCCCAGGCCTGAGCTACGCCTGTCAGTTGCGCGGCGAGCGCGGCGACGGGGGTTTCGCCGACGAAGAAACGGGGGATTTCGAATGGGTTATCGCAGGCGACTGCGAACCGCTCGGTCGTTGTCACTGCGGTGCGGTGCCCTACCTCGGCAAGCAACCGTTGGGTCTGCTCGTTGAAATCGGTTTGCTGGCCGCGTGGGTAGGCAAAGTGCGGGCACGGCTGGCCCAGGCGCTCCTCGATCACTTTCTTGGAGCGGAGGACCTCGTTGCGGATGAACCCGGGATCGCGGCACAGCCCGAGAATGCTGTGGGACAAGGTGTGCGATCCAAAGTTGAGAATATCGCGGGCGGAGGCCAGTTCCTCCCAGCTCGCTGTTTGTGCTTCGGACCGTTTCTTGCTAACGGCCACAGGAAACCCTTCCGCCACCCGGCTCCACCACACGCCGAAGTCCTCCTGCGGGACTTGTTTGAGAATGCCATCCACCAAGCGGCTAGGCCAAGCATCGGCTTCCGCGTCGGCCAACCGCGGGTAGTTGCCAAAACCGGCCCAGGCCAAACTCCGCCTCAGTTCTGGCGCCGGCTTCTCATCGCCGACCAGCCAGAAGACCCACGGCACCTCGCGCTTCTCAATCCAAGCCGGATTCAGGTAAACCATAGCCGGAACCTGGTATTGCCGGAGGAGCGGAACGGCATTGCGGATGATGCTACCATAGCCGTCGTTAAAAGTGAGGACATAGCGGAGGTTCGGACCTTCAGGAACACTTGCGCCGGATAGAAAGGCCGCCAACTCGTCCATGGTAGCAAGCTGACCGGTGCTCCGGAAGAAGCGAAGATGCTTCTCGAACAAGCGCGTGGACGTAAAGTACGGCAGAGGATTCTCCGAGACACCGTGGTAGGCCAGCACGCAGTAGCAGGGATTATGTGCGGCCCGCCTTAGAAGCAAATGACTGTAGCGCGCGTGGTAAACAGCGCTAAACGCCACTCTCCGGAGCTTCATGCCCAGTCGGCCAGGGAATGGGCGCCTTGGGGACGCGGCATCCCGCGACCTTGCAAATGCAGTGGGCAGTGCCTGCAGCGAGAGTCGGCCTTGGCGCCAAAGCTGCAGAGCAGCTCTGACGCTCCCTTCGTTGAGGCGGCGCAAAACCAACCGACAATGATTCCGGATCATCTCCCGGTCAAGCCCCGCACGTTCCTGGAGCGTGAGCGGATTGCGCGGATCGGCTAGCAATTCACGAAACCAGATGACCGTTTCGGCACTGTGTTGGTCCATGCCGTAAGCCCGCACAATCTGCGCTTCATGGATCCGATACCACCAAAGTCCATCCGCCTGCAACAGAATGGGGTGATCCATAGCCATTCTGTAATTCATTTCACTATCGCTGGTGTGGAACCGCGTGCCGAAACCGCCGACCTGACGAAAAGCATCGGCCCGGAAAATGGTGCCGGATGGTCCTTCCGATAAAATGCTCGTCAGCCGGTCGGTCTGCGCCCGCCAGACCTCTTCCGGGGAAAAGAGGTGAGGTGCAGTCCATAGTCTGCGGGGATGGGAGATTCCCAGTGCTGCGCGAGGATACGCTTCCATCCCGTCCACCATGGTCCGCAGGAAATGGGGATACATCACGTCATCACCATGGAAGAACTTGAGGTATTTGCCGCTGGCAAACTCCGCTCCCCGGTTATGGGTCTGGAACTGTCCCAGGTTTCTGTCGTTTCGGACCAATCGGACTTTCTCATCCTTCTGATAGCGAGCTGCGATTTCACCGGTGCGGTCGGTGGAATAGTCGTCCACGACAATCAACTCCCAGTCCTTGAACTCCTGGGCGAGCACGCTCTCGATCGCCTCGCCAATGTATTGCTCGTAGTTGCGAACCGGGATGATGACGCTGACGAGGGGGGGCATGGAAAAGCAGAAATTTGGAAAGCTGAAAGCAGAAATTACCCGATCAAACGCTCACATGCTGAAAGCTGAAATTGGATTGCGGACTACTCGGAATCTTGTTCAACACTGGCCGGAGATAGTTGGTCAGCGGCTAGAAACAAACTCTCAAAGGCTGAAATGCTAATGCACGTGGATTAATGAACGGCTGGGGGCGATGCCAAATAAGGCAAGAACGACTCCTTCAGAACTGGTATGAGCACTAATTCGGCGCCCTGTTTCGTCAAGTGTTGGTTGTCGCGGTAGAGAACGATACCGTCACGGACAATCTGATATTGTTTGCGGCTGGGGTCTAGGAAAGCCGGGCGAGGGTCTATGATGCGGGCGCCTGCCCGGATGAGTTGCTCCAGAAAAGCCGGATTCCTGCCGGGAACCCCGCTGGCTGAATCGGGTTTGGCGCAAAAACAGGGTTGGTTAAGCTCGGTGAGTTCTCCCCGGTGGCGCCGCAAGAGGGTGCTTACGTTACGGGGTTGCCAAGGAACCCCGAGCATAATCCAAACTTGGGTGCCTGTGGCGACGAGCTCCTGAACGGTAGCCAACAGCGCGGTTTCCAGCGAATTCGTCGGTCCTAGCCGACTATCGAGTTCGTAGTTCCAAACTGAGACCAGCACGACGTGAGGGATGCGCTTTTGCTGTACGTACGATATCACGTTACGGCCGAAGCGAGGGGCGTCCTTCCCTAGTCCCCACTGATTACCAATAAAGGTGTTGATGACCGGAGCAGTACCTGCGTGGGTGGCCGCACGGCCGCTCAGACCGCGCATCCTCAACAATGCATCGAAGGCTGGCAGAGCCGCCATTGCATGGCTGTCCCCCCAAACCAACAAGGTAATTGGTTGATTGGGTTCAGGATTGCCGAGCGGCTGGAGTTTACCCGTCTGTAGATCTTCTGGCGTCATATCCTTCGCAAACAGAAGGTCGTCATTATACTCTTCGGAAATGGCATCGCGCATGGATTTTGGCAGACGTTGGGGCAGACCGTGGAGCCCTTGAATGGCCAAGCCAAGGACTAGGCAGACTCCCAATGCAGTCAGCGCGAATCCGAAGATTTTCTGCCTGGAGGCACACACAGTTTTACGCCGGAACGGGAGTTCGATGAAGCGCCAGGAAAGCGTAGCCAGGACCACTGCCAGAGCGAGCATCGTGAGACGGTAGCCGAGCAAAAATGGTCCCCCCCCCAAGTAATATCGGGTGAGGGCCAGAATGGGCCAGTGCCAGAGGTAGAGCGAATAGGAGATGAGGCCTACAAACACCACAAACCGGTTGGCCAGGAATCTGCCGAGGGTGGTCGGCGCGCCCCCAGATTGCGCCGCACCATTGCACCAAATGATCAAAGCGGTTCCCAGACAGGGGGCTAGAGCCGCCAGACCGGGGAAGGTTGTGTTGCCAGTGTAGAACAAACACGGCACCACGATGCCCAATAAACCAACATAGGCAACGAATTCGCGGAGTAAATGATGTGCAATCGCCGTGTTTTCCGGAAGAACGGCCAGAATTGAGCCTAGTAAAAGTTCCCAGGCACGCGTGGGGAGGAAGTAGAAGGTAGCGGAGCGGTGGTGCCTCACGCCATATTGGCTGGCTGCCAGACTCAGGAAGAAACCGGCGCAAAATAGAGAAAGAATCAACCACCGATTTCGCAGGCGTGGAAAGCGGAAGAGCACAGCCAAGGACACTGGTACGACCATGTAGAACTGTTCCTCCACCGCGAGTGACCAGGTGTGAAGCAGGGGCATTTCATCTGCCGCACTTGCGAAATACCCTTCTGCCGTCGCGCGCCAAAAATGTATGTTTGCCGCAAAAATAGACTGCCATGCAGCAGACCGTCCAAGCGCAGCGTAGTGGCTGGGTAAGAGTAAGAACCAGCCCGCGACAAGCGTTGCGACCACAAGAACAAAAAGGGCCGGCATGATTCGCCGGGCGCGTCGCTCCCAGAAACCGACAATGGTGAATCGTCCCGCCTGGAGATCGCTTATAATTAGAGAAGTGATCAAGTATCCGGAGATCACAAAGAACACATCAACTCCAATATAACCGCCGGGAAGACCGAGTCGGCCGTGAAATAGAACAACGGCCAGCACGGCAACCGCCCGCAAACCATCCACTTCCGGTCGATATCGAAAGCCGGAGACAATGGGCCTGGAAAGAGAAGGGGGCACTTGAGAGGTGGAGAGCCTAAGAGCGGGAATGCATCTGGAATTAGGAATGTGTGCCGAAAGCTGAGGAATGACGAGCCGAGATTCTGAGAATCTGAAATGCTGAAATCACCTCAATGGGAGATCGAAGATGGGAGATGGGAGAATGGGGGGGACGAGAGGAGATGGAAGATAGGAGATCGAATCGGGGGTGTCCTCTGCCCTCTCCTTTCTACTTTCTACTTTCTACTTTTCCCTTGTCCCTGCCCCCGGCATACCACGCCAGCGCACGTTCAATCCCAGCCCGAAACTCCACCTTATACTGAAAGCCATAGGCCTTCTGCTTCGTGGTGTCGCCTCCGCGGGCGAAGACGCCTTCGGGCATGTTGGAGGTGCCGCGGACTTCCGGCGAATAGCCGCAAATCTCCGCCGCCATCCGGGCGAACTGCTTGAAGCTCGTATAGATGCCGGTGGAAAGATTCAGCGCATCCCCATTATCAATCTTGTCCATCGTCAGGAGGACCCCATCCACACAATCCTCGATGTGGATGAAATCTCGCATCTGGTCGCCAGTTCCCCAGACGGTGAGGAGAGGCTGACCGGCTCCAGCCATGGCCCGTTTGCAGATGCTGGGGAATGGATAATGGTCATCCTGATCCTCGCCGTAGCCGGAGAAGGGCCGGTAGGTGACGGACTTCAGGCCGTGCTTCTCGTAAGCCAGCTTGCCCAGGTATTCGTTCGTCAGTTTGGCCCAGCCGTAAGACATATCGGGCATGCCGACGTCTCCGCCGACTTCAATCATATCCTCCTTGAGCAACTGGTAGTTGCCAGACCGCTGAAACTTGATGGGGTAAGCGGCGCTGGAACTGAAGCAGATGGTCTTTTTGGGGTGGGTCTTGGCCGCCCACTGCCAGTATTCGGCGTCAATGGAAAGATCATCGGCAACCGCCAGGGGGTTGTTCTCGATCATCATGCGGCCGCCGACCATCGCCGCCAGATGGAGTGCGTAGTCGAAGTCGGTATCCAGATGCTGCTTGAACCACTGGCGGCAGTCTTCCCGGTAGAAGTGGAAATTCTTAAAGCCCCGCGGATCAAACAGCGGCCAGCCCTTGGCTGGATCAATCCCGCCCGTGTCGGGAACGACGGCGTCAACCGCGTGCACCTCATCGCCTGCCTCGAGGAAGCGGCGCGTAAAGTGGCGGCCGACGAATCCGGCAGCGCCGGTGATTAGGATCTTTTTCATACAATCTCGGGTGATGATGGGATAGGGGAGATGGGAGATAGGAGATCGAAGATAGCAAAGCGGAAAGCAGAAACTAGAAAGCAGAAAGCGGAAATCCCATCAATGGGAGTTCGAAGATGGGAGATAGGAGATAGGAGGCCGAATATGCTCATATTGCTTTTGATCTCTGACCTCTGACCTCTGACCTCTGTTTTCTGACCTCTTCTTGCCTTACCTGCTCATTGGGCTCGTGGTTCCCGGAGCAACTCGCAGAGGCTCTGGTTGGCGGCTTCGCCTACCACATCCCAGTCGTAGCGGTCTTCGACAAACTTACGGGCACGCTGCCGCATCTGGTTAAAGAGGGTACGGTCCGCCAGCAGGCGCATGACCGCTTGGGCGAAGGTGGCTGGCTCGTCGGCCAACAGGATGTGCTCACCGTCCTGGGCTTCGATGCCTTCGGCGCCTTTCCGGGTTGAAACCACCGGGTTACCCTGGCTCATGGCTTCCAGGATCTTCAGGCGGGTGCCACTGCCAATGCGCAGGGGCACCAGGGCGACCGCGGCCCGCTTGAAATACGGTCGCACATCCGTGACTTGGCCGCTCACCTCGATCTGCGGGATTTCTTGCATCACCTGCTTCAAGTCCTCAGAGGCGCCGCCGCCCACGATGAGCAGGCGCATCGCAGGGAATTGCTTTAAGATCAGGGGCCAAACCTCATGCACGAGGAACCGGACACCATCATCGTTGGCGCGGGTGCCGAGCCAACCGGAAAAGAGCAGAAACGGGGCCTCTGCTTTCTGTGCGCTGGCGTCGTAGGAATAAAACGATGTATCCACACCGTTAGGGATGACATAGCCGGGGATGCCGTTGGGCGCGGCCAGATCATGCCGGTCCACCTCTGAGCAGGCCCAAACCGCATCCACGTAGCGTCCGAGGTTCTGTTCGATTAGGCGTGTTTGCTTTACCACTTTAGGTTCCCCGCCACCCGCTTCGATGGGGTTCCCCTCTCCCGGCCTTCGGCCACCCTCTCCCCGCGATGCGGGGCGAGGGGTGGGAGATTTACTGCCAGTATCGTGGGATTGGCAACACTGGGGGACCCCTCTCCCCGGCCCTCTCTCCTGCTGCAGGGGAGAGGGAGAGGATGCGGCAGTTCCTGGTGCAGTGCATGTTGGGGACTCCTCAGTGTGGCCGGGGCTCTCTCGCGAGCGAAACTCCTGGGCTAGCAGCTTGTGGTCCACGTTATGCGCGTTGAGAATCCTCAGGGTCTTCGGGCTTAGCTCCTGGATCAGTGGGGCAATGCTCAAAGAGCCGACGTACTCAAAAACAGCGGCGTCAATCTCCTGCTCGCGGAGTATCCGGCGAACCAGGTGGTGGCACTGCAAATAATCTCCCGAGGCGGGGCCCCGCCAGGACCGGCGCAGCCAGCGGTAATGCAGACCCGGTCCCAGCCGACGGGGCAGCCTATCGAATACACTCGGCGGGGGCGGCTCGTCAAGCGGACTGTAAATCCGCACGCAATCGGGCACCTTGTAGCCTTCGGTCTCGCGCCGCAGTTCGGTCTCACGCTGAAAGATGATGGCGTGAACCTCGTGAAACCGGGCCAGTTGCCGCAGCAGGTGAAAACTTTTCAAGGCGCCGCCGCCTTGGATCGGCACGAGCCCATAGTGGCAAATAGTCAGTAGTTTAGCCATTCTGCCGAGTTAAAAGGAGCGCATCCCGAAGGGACCGTATCACTTGCAGAGATTTGACCCCTGTGCCGGAGGGAGAGAGACACGGATTTCACGGATTTTCACGAAGCGAGGCAGGCAGTTCCGGAGGAACGGCATGTTTATAGCACGCGAACCCAAACATGAACCTAAAAAGCGCAGTTGAAATGGCCGCAAAAGAACGCAAAGAACGCAAAATCCACGGGTTATGCCGTGTGAGACCGCATTTTTCAATTCACCTGCCGGGTGATAACACAATCCGTCACAACACCTTTTCTTTGTGATCTTTGTGATCTTTCGCGGCTATTAACTGCCGCTTTTAGGATGAACAGGGCGAGCCCCATCGGGGCGACATGGTTGCGCGCGGTGGGGGCCATGTCGCACCTACGGAGCTTGAAAGAATCATTGAGGGGGGCGCGGCTATCCCGGAGGGTTTGCCAGCTCCTCATCGCGGGTGGCGTGGAAGATCACGTCCACCTGCTGACCAGCTTGACGATCGTGAAGGAGGCAACCGATGCAACCCTTTAAGGGTAGAATATATCCCACCTCAACCTCCCAGGGTAGCGCCGGGCGCAACACTGGACTAAGTGATCTCATCCTTTCAGGATTGAGCCCCGCCGAAGACTTCCAAACTTCAGCCCCAGCGCTAAAACGCTGCGCTATTCCTAACCAGCCCTCCGGGATGAGCCGTATCAAATCCTGGCGGCATTCGACTGCAAGTCTGCGCTACCCTTTATCGCTGAAGCTGCGGCAAGGGCGCTACATCGTTCGCTGTTTAATAGCTGGCTCCGCGCCGCCTCGACCATGCGCCCGAGTCCTGTTTCCAGGCTCACATGCGGCAGCCACCCCGGCACCCGGCCCTGCATGGGGGTGATGGGGGTGCTGCCCACCTGCTCCCCCGGGACCACCCTGGCCCCGGCGAGTCGGGCCACAACTTGCGCCACCTCCAGCACGCTCACCCACTCAAAACTTGAGATATCATAGACGCCCGTCAAGCGGCCTTCCAGCGCCGCGTGAAAACCGCGGCACACGTCGTCCACATGGATAAACTGCCGTCGCTCCGCCCCCGTCGTGAGCATCCGGATCTCCCCTTTCGTCACCGCCTGCCAGACGAAATCGGCGATGACATGGCTCCGCTCCGTCACCGGCTCCAGGGGGCCATAGACGTTCCAGAGCCGCACCCTGACCCCAGCCATCAGGTGCGTCCACACCTCCCCCAGCCGCTTCGTCACGCCATAAACAGTATCATACTCCTCCGCGAGCTGGCTCGACACGAAGAGGAATGGCACGCCAGCGGTCTGGAGCTGCGGCATGACATTCAGCAGGAGCTTCAGGTTCCAGTCCAATTGGCGAAACTGGATTTCGTGGCGATACAGGTACTTGGCACCGCCTACGTCCCAGGCCAGGAAGAAGACCCCCGCCACCCCCTCCAGCGGGAGGCGGACAACCCGCGCATCTTCCTGAGCTCCCCGCTTCAAATCGAACGGAACCACTTCGGCGCCCTGCGACCGCAGGTATTCACAGAGCGGCTTGCCTACGAAGCCCTCTGCCCCTAAAACAAGATATTTCATTGGTTAATCAAAAATAGCGTTTCAGCCGTGTCCCCCATTGGATCCGCTGCCGCCTCAGTCGGCGGCGCAGAACCCACCAATGGCTAGCCCAGGCATAAAAGGCCTCCGGCACTCTCTGGTTTTGGCTTATCCGGGCGATGGCCTGGAGCAGACCGTCCCAGTACCGGTCCGGGGCAAAAAACTCCTCGAAGGCCTTCCGCGCCTTGCGCCCCCGCAACTGATACTCATCCTCATGCGCTTTGACGATTTCAAACAAGCTCCCGATATCCGCTTCCGCCACTCGTAGAGCAAATTGATCCCAGCGCGGGCCCAATGGAGGAGTCCAATCGTCGGAGACGATCACGGGAGCGATCCCCGCCTCCATCATCTCAAACAACCGGATTGAGGAAGCCCCGTTTCCTCGGGGACAGAGCGCGTACTTCGCCCTCATCGCCGTGTTCCAGTACTGCTCCCGGTGTTTCCGAGACACCTCACCGGGAAGATTGTCCTGGAAGTGGTTATAGGCCGAGGTGTCCTCCAGCGACACGCTCTCGGCGGGAAACCTGAGTTGGAAAAGCTCTTCCCGGACCCGGTGGCTGATCCGGCCGGAGAAAGAGAACAGCCGGTCCTTGGGCGCGCTCCAGACCTGCTCGGCCTCGGGGCACGCATTGGGAAAACGCTGGCTGTGAATGTAATAGCCCGAACCCTGGAACCGGCAAGACGCCTCACGGTCTTTTGGTGCGGAGGCATACACTCCATGCAGAAATGGCGGTGGAAAATCATCCTCATCAATGCCGAAGGACTTGCCCGGGTACCTCAACCAGACCCGATTGCGGCGGAGATTACCGTAAAGATTCTCCGCCTTGATGTCCACCACCAGGATCAGGTCGGCACAGGCCGGTGAATCAACGAATACGGTTTCCCGACCCCGGCTCCGGCGCGCCAGGCCCCGCAGGATCTCCTCATACACCACTTCCCGGCCGCCACACGAAGTGATGTGCACCCTGTTCACTCCAGCATCCAAATGCGTTCCCCAATGGCCCTTGAACCTGCTTTACCCACCCCCCAATCCGGCTGGTTCCTGTAAGGCAGTCCCGCCTCGGGGTTGAACTCGATCCCGTGGTGCGGGCTGACGCTGTGATTGCTCGAATTCGCGTGGTCCATGTGGTAGGTGGTCCCGATCCGCCCCAACCGCCCCCCCACCGCCAGCAGTTGATGGATACCCCGGTCATCGCACCAGCGCCGATGGTTCCGCAAAGATTCGTCGTAACCGGTGGCGCGGAACCAGTGGTCCCGGTGGGCCAGGGTAAAATCTCCCGGCCCCTCAATGGGGATGTAATCCGTGCGGTAATGTTTCAGATGCCGCGACCGGTCTTCCAGCAGCGGGACGGTAACCGTCTCGCCCGTCCAGCGGAAATCCACCCGCTGCGTTTGATACACCACGTTCTTCCTCAGCAACGAAAACCACGGGAACACATCCGGGCCCCAGATGATATCAGCGTTCGTGCAGCAGATCCAATCTGTGCTCGCGCGCCGGATGCCGACGTTCTTGGCGTGATACTCCATCAAGCCGAAGGCCGGATTCTCGGAAATATCATCGTGAAAGCGCTTCGGCACCACGTAGGCCCTCAGCCGCGGAAACCGCCGGGTCAGATCCTCGGCGAGGAGCGGCGCACCCTCCGGCGGGTTCCACTCCACCCAAATCACCTCCGCCAACCCGTTCCCAAATGCCCAGTCCAGACAGGTATCAATGCGCTCCTTGAAATCCGGCGTGTAGTTGTCGTTACGGCCGCAGAGCACCGCACTCACCGCCCGCTTTGGCATCAACCCCGCCGCCGGATTAAACGCGCGATGCGACGCCCATTGGGACCAGCGGCGGGCCGCGTTCACTCGGAACATGACACTTTGTCGAAATGAAATCATTAGCCTTAGCCTGAATACTCGTGTGCGGCTCCCTCTGGTTTGCCAACCTTTTCCTCGGTGGCGGAATGGCGTAGCCAGGGAACTCGCTGGCGCTGCGCCACCGACTGCACCACCCTCATCATTGCTTCGCCTTCGGTGGATCCACCGCACTGCCCGGGCCGCCCGCAGGCCTTCCGCCTAATCCCTCCGCTTTGATTTGCAGCACCGCCCGGCAGTAGGCGATGCGGGCCACCCGCATCAATTCCCAAATCGGGGCCATCTCCGGGTGAAGCAATAAACCCGGGCGCTTTATCCGGGAGCGCCAAAGCTGGCTGAAAGTCAAAACCATCTCCCGCCGCATTCCGCCCTCAGGCAGAGGTTTGCCCCAGAAATAGTCCTGCCAGGCACAACTGCGCCCGCGCCGCATTGCTTGGCCCAGCCAGTTTGTCCGCGATAGGCGCACCGGATCCATGCAGTGCAGCACCTCCGCCGACGGCACAAAGCCAATCCGATGACCTCGCTTCCGCAGTTCATGACAAAAAAGGGTTTCTTCGCCGTAGCCCGCGGCCCCGGGCCCTAGTCGTTCTTCGAACCCGCCCGGGACCGCCCGGGCTGCGTCCGCGCTGACCGCCATGTTCGCCCCAATGAACCATGGCTCGCTCGTCCCGTTCTCGTACTCTTCCGTGCTCGCCATCCACAGCCGATGCCAATCCGTCATCCAGGGTCGCAGCAGGTGGGGCGGCAGCACTATCTTACCCGTCACACCCGAAAAACTTCCATCCAACACCGGTAGACATAGCTGCTCCAGCCAATACGCGTGCGTCGGCATGCTGTCGTCGTCTACGAACACAAAGACCTTGCCTTTGGCCTCGGCCATCCCGCGATTCCGCGCCCGGCTGCACCCGACTCGATTCTTCCGAATGTAGCGAACCGGGATGCCGAAATGTTCGCTATACCACCTCACGACTTCCGGGGTCCGGTCCGTGGAAGCGTTGTCCACTACCAGAAGTTCAGCCGAGAGCCTGCGCGTCTGCTTCAGGACGGAGAACATCCGATGCAAAGTAATCGATAAGCTTTGCGCCCGATTCCGCGTGGCGATGATGATGGAAACGTCCATGATCCCAGTCAAAATGGGGCTCAGATAAACGAAGGCTTCATATCGACCCGGCCGCCACCCCACGCGGGGCCAACACTGCCTCGCCTAACAGGGCCTGGACCAGTTGCCCGGAACGGCGCGCCATTTGTTGCAGTTCAGGCACCCTCTTGCTCAATTGAGGCTTCTTGAAGAGCATCAGCCGTCACCTTGTCGTAGCCGATGAGAAATTCTGTGTGCCCGTACACCAACTCATGGAGGCCGGCGAACTTCGGGCTATAGCCAAGACCCAGTGTAGGCACGGATTGGCTCATACCGGCGATTGTGGGATGAAAGCGCATCGCAATAAACGTGTCGCACAGCCCGATCAAAGCTTTGGTCTCGGGACCGTTCAGTCCCACGGGAGGTAAATAGACCGCGTCAGGGCGATCCACCATCTGAGCCAATTCGTAGAGGAAGTCCCATTCCCGCGGGTGTGGATGGGCATCGTGAGGGACCAGCACTGCTTTGAAGCGGCCCGTGTCGATCCCTCCGCGAAGGAATTGCACGAACGCCTGAACGACGGCATGACCTCGGTTTGGTCCCAGGAAATAGGTCAGGAGCGGCGTCCCGTTGAAGGCCAGGGTCGGCGTACCGATGGACCAAGGCAGTTGCACCCGCGCCGATCGCGCCGGTTCCATTAGAAAGGCGCCGTCGGCCACAAGATCAATCCGCTTTTCGGCAACTAGTGTGGACAAATACCGGCGCGAGGTCTCATCCCGCACAGTGATCAGGTCACATTGGGACAACATCTGTTGAAGGCGCGCCTCGATCCAAGGAGTCTTCAAAGGCCACGTCGAAGCTGCCCAAAGCATGGTGCGCCGTCCGAGCTGCTGGGCGTACTCGAGGGTTTCTATATGGAGGAGCGGGAGCCCGTAGTCCTCAATGAACAGATCGCCACCAATTGAAATCACTAAGTCGGCACGCAGCATGGCCGGCTTCAACACGTTGAGATATCCGTAATCTGCGGCTACCCCGGGCGATGGCCCTCGACGTTTACCGGCCGCGACTGAACGCTGCTGGAGCCACCTTACCAAACCGTATGGCAACAGCCCCTTAACTCCCCGCCGAATAACCGACCGACTGGTCTTAATTACGGGTGCAGCCCCCGGCTGGCAGGCACGCGGATGACACGTCTCAGCCGGAATGATCTCCAAATTCGGGATTTCCAGAAGCACGTCATCGTGCTCCGGACACCCGGAGGCCAACGTGATATGTGCATCCGGGTAAACGCTCCGCAGCATTTGCGCTGTGGTTCTTACAAGAGCTTCACATCCGCGGTTGTGTGAGCCCGCGTGCCCAACAAGCAGGAAATGGCGGCGCGCGTGAATTTTGTCGCGTAGAAAAGTTTCGGAC
>JAPLUA010000509.1 GCA_026397855.1 Verrucomicrobiota bacterium
CGTTTGCCGTGTGTTTGCCGAATCGAGAACCAAATCAGAACAACAAGAAACAATTATGAAATGCAATAAATGGACGCTAGCGTTAATGGGTGCCGGATTGGTCAGCCTGCCTTCGTTGGCGAGCGCTGAGGAGCACCCGAATTCGGTGCTCACCGCCTTGTCACCAACGACGATTAGCGGCTTTGTGAGCACGTCTATGGAATGGAACCCGGGTACCGGGAATCAGAATCTTCCTCTTTACACGCCAAATGGCGCATCGAGCAGTGCAAAGGCTGACGGGTTTAACTTGGACGTTGTCGCACTCACCCTCAACAAACCTGTTGGCGAAGGGGAGTGGGGTGCGGGTTACAGTGCCACTCTGCTATTCGGTCCCGATGCGATTGGCTTCAATAACAGTGCCGGTACCGTTCCCGGCGATTTCAGCCTCGCGGACACTTACGTCGTGCTGCGTGCACCGGTCGGAAATGGCCTCGACTTTAAGATCGGCACTTTCGCCGCGCCGGTTGGCTACGAAGTTTATCAGACGGGCAGCAACCCCAATTTCACGCGCTCCTACGGCTACGAAATCGAACCGTTTCAGTTAACAGGCCTCCAGATGGCTTACCAATTCAGCCAGGTGGTTTCCGCCAATGTCGGCGTTGCCAACACCTGGAACGCCGGCATCAACAACCGCGCGCCTAACGCCGAGTCTTACAAGACCTACCTGGGGTCAGTGACCCTGACGGCTCCCGAGAGCATGGGCTTTCTCTCCGGCTCAACCTTGTCGGGCGGCATCGTGAACGGCTACAACACGCTTGCCAGCGCCGTCGAGACCAGCTTCTACGCGGGCGGCACCATCAAGACCCCGTTGAAAGGCCTCAGCGTCGGGCTCGCGTTCGATTATGAGTGCATCGGGGCCAACCAGGTCGCCGGTGTGATGAATGATTCCGCCTACCAATATGCGGCCGCTTTTTACCTGCTCTACCAGGCGACGGAGAAGCTGAGCTTCAATGCCCGCGCCGACTACTTGAGCCAGAGCACCTTCCTGGCTACCACAGGCCTGCCGGCCGAGTGCCTCGCGCTGACCGGAACCATCCAGTATGATTTGTGGAAGAACGTGATGACCCGGGCTGAGTTCCGATGGGATCACGCCCTCAACGGCAGCGACCCGTGGGGACCGCTTCCCAGCCTCGACAACGAGTTCGTGCTGGCTCTGAACATCATCTACAAGTTCTGACCGATATCAACGGCAAGGGGCGTCCGGCTTGAGAAAGCTGGACGCCCCATTTCTTTTTGACGCGGCAAGTTTCTGGTTTATCTGCCGCCCGGGGTGTGGTATGGATAAAAACCACCATGGCAGAGATAGCAATAGAGACGGACTTTTTTGTGTGGGGCATTGACCGGACCGCCTATGGCCCGGTCGAATTGCCTATGCTGGTCTCCTGGGTCAAGGACGAGCGGGTGACGGCCGACACCTGGGTTTACGATGCAAAGAACAGCGCCTGGCAAAAGGCATCCCAGCTTGCCGAGCTGCAGATGTTTTTCCGGCCAAAAGTCAGGGCTACCCCTTCCGACGCCGGTTCGACAATCTCCCGGACAACGATTGATCCCCGGGCGCTGCGCCGCATCAAGATACTCGCAGGCATGACCGACGAGCAGCTCGGGCGATTCATTGAGTTCATGGAGGTTGAGGAGGTTCCGCAATGGGCCGTCATCGTCAAGCAAGGCCACCCGGGGAACAGCATGTACTTCATTCTCGAGGGGGAGCTGCGCGTGCGCATCAGCGTGATGGGCAAGGAAACCATCCTCACGACCCTGACCGTGGGGGAGTTCTTCGGGGACATCTCCCTGTTCGACCAGGCCAACACCGACAGCCTCGTCGTCAAGCTCTCGGCCACCGGCTTGGACAGCCTCTCCAGGGAGGCGCCCGAGATCGCCACCCCTTTCCTGCGCGCCATCGGCCGCACCCTGACCGCGCGCATCCGCGCCGACAACAAGCGCTACGGCGACTCGGTCAAGTTCAACCGCGCATCAGCAGCGTAAACAGAGCATCTTCCCCCTCGCCCCCCGCCGCGGGAGGAGCGGGAGGTATGAACTGATTGCCTTTGGCGGGGATTTGGGGAACATTGGGATTCGGGAATGAAAACCTGCTTAAGCGGAATCCTGATCCTGGCGGTGGCGCTGGCCCTGGCTGAGGCCAAGGAGATCACGCTGCTCAACGCCTCCTACGACCCCACGCGGGAACTCTACCAGGAATACAACGCCGCGTTTGCCAATTACTGGCGGCAGAAGACGGGCGATTCCGTCACGATCAAGCAGTCCCACGGCGGCTCCGGCAAGCAGGCCCGGGCGATGATTGACGGCCTGCGCGCGGACGTTGCGACCCTGGCCCTCGCCTACGACCTGGACGCGCTTTGCCGCCAGGGCAAACTCATCCCCCAGGATTGGCAGAAGCGTTTGCCGAACAACAGCGCTCCCTACACCTCGACCATCGTGTTTCTAGTGCGGAAAGGGAATCCGAAACAGGTCAAGGACTGGGACGACCTGGTCAAGCCGGGAGTTTCGATCATCACGCCCAACCCAAGGAGTTCAGGGGGAGCCCGCTGGAATTACCTGGCGGCCTGGGGATATGCCTTAAAGAAACCCGGCGGCGACGAGGCCAAGGCGAGGGATTTCGTCGCCCGCCTTTTCAAGCAAGTTCCGGTTCTGGACCCCGGCGCGCGCACCGCGACAACAACCTTTGTCCAGCGCGGCATCGGGGATGTCCTGCTGGCATGGGAAAACGAAGCGCTCATGTCGGTGAAAGACCTGGGGAAAGGGGAGTTCGAGATCGTGATCCCATCGCTGAGCATCCTCGCGGAGCCGCCGGTGACATGGGTGGACAAGGTGGTGCGGCGGCGCGGCACAGAGGCCGTCGCCAAAGCCTACCTGGAATACTTGTATTCGCCCGAGGGGCAGGAGATCGCCGCACGGCATTACTACCGGCCCCGGCTCGAATCGGTGGCGCGAAAACACTCAGCGATGTTTCCGCCGATGACGACTTTCACCGTTGATGAAGTGTTCGGCGGCTGGCAGGCGGCGCAGAAGGCCCACTTCAATGAAGGGGGGTCTTTCGATCAGATTCAGCAAAGCAGCCGCTGACCCCGAATCCGGTAGCCGAAAACCGCTCCGGCAGGACAGCCGTCCGCCTTCGGATTCCGGTTTCCGGATTTCACACCTCCGGGGGTTGATTCAGGCGCCGGGGCGTCGTAATCTTTGGCTGCTGTGGAGTTGTGAAGTTGAAATGCGAGTCCGACCACCTAACCGTTAATGGCCCGGAAGAAGTTCAATGTGCTGCCCGGATTTGGCCTGACGATGGGCTTCACGCTCTTTTACTTGAGCGCCATTGTCCTGATTCCGTTTGCGGGCCTGGTGATCCGCACGCTGGATCTGTCGTGGGCGGACTGCTGGCGGCTCGCCACCGCCCCGCGCGCGATGGCGGCCTATCGGCTGACGTTTGGCGCCTCGCTGGTCGCGGCTGTGGCCAACGCGATCTTTGGAACCCTGCTGGCGTGGGTACTGGTGCGCTATGAGTTCCCCGGCCGCCGGATCATTGACGCCATGGTGGACTTCCCGTTCGCCCTGCCCACCGCCGTGGCGGGGCTGACCCTGGCCAACCTGTTCGCCGCCAACGGCTGGC
>JAPLUA010000613.1 GCA_026397855.1 Verrucomicrobiota bacterium
CACGGCAACAGCCTGATTTTCGAAGAGATGGGGCTCAGGTACCTGGGCCCGATTGACGGCCATAACCTCCCCTTGCTGATCAGCACCCTGGAATTCGCCAAGACATGCGACCGGCCCATTGTCATTCATGTCCTCACCAAGAAGGGGAAAGGCTACGAGGCGGCGCTCAAGAATCCTGAGAAGTTTCACGGGCTGGGCCCCTACGATGTCGCGACCGGCGCCACCCTGCCCGCCCAGCCGGGAACCCCGCCCAACTGGCAGGACGTATTCGGCCAGGCCATGGTCAAGCTGTGCCAGAAAGATAAATCGATCGTCGGCATCACGGCGGCCATGCCGAGCGGCACGAGCCTGAAGCTCCTGGAAAAGGCGATGCCCAACCGCTACTACGACGTGGGAATCGCGGAGGAGCACGCCGTCCTGTTCGCGTGCGGCATGGCCACAATGGGCTTCCGCCCGGTTTGCGCCATTTACTCGACCTTCCTCCAGCGCGCCTATGACTGCATCGTGCACGCCGCCGCGCTCCAGGATTTGCCGGTGATCTTCTGCATGGACCGCGCCGGACTCTCCGCCCAGGACGGCCCCACCCACCACGGCTTGTTCGACATCTCATTCATCCGCCCGGTCCCGAACTGCATCGCCATGGCGCCGAAGGATGAAGACGAGCTGGTGGACATGATGTTCACCGCCACGCATGAACCGCACCCGACTTTCATCCGTTACCCTCGCGGGCCGGCCGAGGGCGTCCCCGTCAAGGAGCAGCCGAAGCTGCTTGAGATCGGCAAGGCCGAGGTCATCCGGTCTTTCTCCAACACCGGCGCGCAAAAGGCGGCCCTGTTCCCGCTGGGCAACATGATGCCGCTCGGGCGCAAGGTGGCGGAGCAGTTGTCCGCGGCCGGCTATGACGTGGCGATTGTCAATCCCCGCTTCATCAAGCCGCTGGATGCCGGGCTCACCGAGTTCTTCGGCCGCGCCGCCGGGGTCGTCGTGACCCTCGAGGACCATGTGCTCATGGGGGGCTACGGGAGCGCCATCCTCGAACTCTTCGGCGAGAAGCGAATCACGACCCCGGTCATCCAGGTCGGCTGGCCGGATCAGTTCATCGAGCACGCCTCGAGCGTGGATGAGCTGCGCGCCAAATATGGCCTCACGGCAGAGAACACCGTCGCCAGGATAAAGTCGGTTCTGGGTCCGGCGGCGTCAGCATCAACGCCCCTTGCCGAGCGTGTCCAGGCAGGCTGACCGGGCCGATTCCACCGGCCAACGAGGGAATCTCCCAAACGCTTTGCCCGTTGCCATGGGGGCCTTCACGCTGGTTTCGTTACTCTGCGCTAAGCCGGCAGGATGCCGGCCCTCCGGACAATCCGCTGCCGCACAATTCGCTTGATCTGTTTTCTGAATCCTTTACTCCTGTATATATAACCAATAAACGTAGCTAACATCCATGCCATACAAAGACATCGCTCCGCCTGCCGGCGGGAAAATCTCCATCGCAAACGGTAAACTCAACGTCCCAGAGAACCCCATCCTGCCGTTCATTCGCGGCGACGGCACAGGCCCCGACATCTGGGCCGCGAGCCAGCGGGTGTTCGATGCGGCCGTGCAAAAAGCCTACGACGGCAAGCGCAAGATCTCCTGGTTCGAGGTGTTTGCGGGCGAGACCGCCAAGAACAAGTTCGACAACTGGCTACCCGATGACACCGTCGAGGCCTTTAAGGAATTCCTGGTCGGCATCAAAGGCCCGCTCACGACGCCGGTCGGCGGCGGCATCCGGTCCCTGAACGTCGCGCTGCGGCAGTTGCTCGACCTCTACGTCTGCCTGCGCCCCGTGCAGTATTTCAAGGGTGTCCCCTCCCCTGTGAAGCGGCCGGAGAAAGTGGACATGATTATCTTTCGCGAGAACACGGAGGACATCTATGCCGGCATTGACTACCAGGCTGGCAGCCCCGAGGCGAAGAAGATTCTCGAGTTCATGCAGCGGGAGCTGCCGGCGGCGGTAAAGAAGATCCGGTTCGCCGGCGAGGCCCCCGATGAAATCGGCATCGGCGTGAAGCCCGTCAGCCGTCCCGGGACCGAACGGCTCGTGCGCGCGGCCATCGAGTATGCGGTGAGGGAAAAGCGTAAGAGCCTCACACTGGTCCACAAGGGCAACATCATGAAATACACCGAAGGCGCGTTCCGCGACTGGGGCTATGACCTGGCCAAACGCGAGTTCGGGGCCACGGAGATGGACGGCGGCCCGTGGTGCAAGCTCCCGCAGGGCACCGTGATCAAGGATGCCATTGCCGACATCACCCTCCAGCAGGTTCTCACCCGGCCCGAGGATTTCGAGCGCCCGGCGGCAACATCAACTACGTCTCCGGCCATGCCATTTTCGAAGCCACCCACGGCACCGCTCCCAAGTACGCAAACCAGGACCGGGTCAATCCCGGCAGCGTCGTTCTGAGCGGCGAGATGATGTTCCGCTACCTGGGCTGGACGGAAGTGGCCGACCTCATCCTCAAGGGGCTGAATGGGGCGATTGGATCCAAGTGCGTCACCTACGACTTCGCCCGCCAGATGGAAGGCGCGACGGAGATCAAGTGCTCGCAGTTCGGCGATAATATCATTCAGCACATGTAAAACCGCGCAGGCGCAAGCCTGGGTGTTTTGCAGCCCGCACGGAATACCAGCGGGCCGCGCTAGAAGGATTCGCCTGGGTGGGCGGAGAGCCACTCGGTTAGTCCGGGCAGGGGAAAGGACAGGAGCTTCTGCACTTTGGCGCAGTTGAGGGAGGTGTCGGGGGCCCGGGGGGCTCCGACATACTCCTTCAGTCGCGCGGACTCGATCTGGGGATGCAATTGCGGCCAGCGCGCCGCCAGGAGTTGCCCGATCTGCCACCGGGACAACCGCTCCCTGCCGGCCAGGTGATAAAGCCCCGGCTCCTCATGGGCGGCCAGATCCCAGATCGCCCGCGCGGTCACCGCGGCCGGCATCGGGCTGCGGAATTCGTCCGTGAACAACCTCAGCAGGCTCCCCGACTGCCACGCGCGGCGCATCAGCTCGTTGAAGCCACGATCGCCTGTGGGCGAGGTGCCGCCGTTCAGTGATAGGCGCAGGACGGTGTGCCTTGGGTTGCCCAGCACGATCTGCTCCGCAGCCACCTTGGTCTCTGCGTAAACGCTCAGCGGGTTCACCGGGGCGGATTCGTCGTAGTTCCCGGTTCGGCCGTCAAAAACCAGATCGGTGGACAGGAAGATCAGCGGGATTCCCGCAGCCAGCTCGGCGAGCAGCGCTGTGGCCTCGACGTTAACCTTGCGAGCCAAGGCAGGATTGGCCTCGCACTCCGGGCTCTTGCTGAGCGCGGCGCAATGGATGACAAGCTGGGGATTCTGCCGCCGGAACTCGTCGCGGACAGCGGAGGTTGAGGACAGGTCAAGGACAGCGCGAGTCAGGCCTCGGACCGTGGCATCCGGCGCGAACACCGGCGCACTTTGCACGAGGTAGCTGCCGATAAGCCCGCCCGCGCCGGTGATCCAAATGGTCTTCAATCAATCAATAAACCGCCTGCTCAGCCCTTCGTAGGCATCAATGCGCCGGTCTCGCAGGAACGGCCAATGGGTCCGGGCAACGTCCACTTTGCCCAGGTCGAGCGGCACAACGAGGATCTCATCCCCGGCCGCGCCGGCTTTGGCCAGGATCTCACCGGAGGTGCCTGCCACAAAGCTCTGGCCCCAGAACTCGATGCCCTCGCCCGACAGCTTCTCGTGGCCGACGCGGTTGGGCACGGCCACATAGCAGCCATTGGCGATGGCATGGCCTCGCTGGATGGTTTCCCACGCGGAGTGCTGCTGCGCGCCATGCGCGGCTTTCTCGCCCGGGTGCCAGCCGATGGCGGTGGGGTAAAAGAGGATTTCCGCACCCCGCAGCGCGGTCAGACGGGCCGCTTCGGGATACCACTGGTCCCAGCAGATCAGCACTCCGATCCGGGCGTAACGGGTCTGCCACGCGCGAAAGCCCAAGTCACCGGGCGTAAAATAGAACTTTTCGTAGTAAAGGGGATCGTCCGGGATGTGCATCTTGCGGTAGCTGCCCAGGAGCGAGCCGTCCGCGTCAATCACAACGGCTGTGTTGTGATAGAGACCCGCCGCGCGCTTCTCGAAGAGCGAAGCGACCACCACCACCTGCATCCTCCGCGCCAGCGCCTGGAATGCCTCAGTGCTCGGCCCGGGAATCGGCTCAGCAAGCTGGAAATGCTTGTGATCCTCGGTCTGGCAAAAGTACTGCGAACGAAAGAGTTCCTGGGTGCAGATAATCTGTGCCCCCTGGCCGGCGGCACGCTCCACAGCCGCCAGGGTCCGACCCAGGTTCTCGGCAGGATCCGCAGAGCATGCGCCCTGCACAAGGCCGACCTGCACGATGGCATTCGAGGCGGAAGGGGTCATGGCGTTTCAGTTCTTGCCCGCCTTGCGGACGGATGGGATGAATGCCTGGGTTCCGCCCTGGGAGGACTGCAAGTCCGCGGGAGGAATAAACTGGCCGAACAAATCGCGAATGTACTTGCCCAGCGTCTCGTTGGTTGGCCCATAGCCCGAGTGGTAAATGTAGTGCTCCAGATCATACAGCAATTCCTCGCCGGTCGCGTATCGTTTCGCGAGGTCGCGGGCCAGCGCCCGATCCAGGATCTCATTGAGCCGGTCGTCCCCCCGCGCGTCGAGCTTGCGAAAATCAGGGATGGGCAGGTTCATCATCCGCTGACGGGATTCCTCGGCGGTGGCCCCCTTGAATAAGTTCTTCCCGAGCAGCAACTGCGCCAGCACTACGCCGGCGGAGAACAGGTCGGAGCGCTTGTCGGTGATCTGAAAATTCGCCTGCTCCGGGCTCATGTAATCCGCCTTGCCCGCCACAACCTCGCCTTCGTTGTCCACGAGAAATCCGCGCGCCTTGGCGATGCCGAAGTCCGTGAGCTTCACATCCCCCTCGAACGCGATCATGATGTTCTTGAAGCTGACGTCGCGATGCACGATGCCGAGCGGCTTGCCGTCCTTGTCGGTCTTGGCATGGGCGTAGGCCAGGCCGCGCGCAACACGGCTGACGATAAACACGGCCAACTCCTTCGGCAACACCCGCCGCTTGTCCGCCAGCTGCTGGGCGAACTGCTCGAGGTTCACCCCCCGGATAAGCTCCATGGCAATGAAGTAAATGCCATTGGTCTCGCCCAGGTGATACGTCTGAACGATGTTCGTATGGATCAAGTCGGCGACGAGCTTGGCCTCCCCGATGAAGTTCTCGATGAACTGCTTCTGGTCCGCATAATTCTGCCGCACCACCTTGATGGCCAGGCGCTTGATAAACTGCCGCGTGCCGTGCTGCTCAGCTTCGTACACAATCCCCATGCCGCCCTCGAATATCTTGCGCACGATCTCGTAGTGAAACTCGTTTTGAATCGTGAAT
>JAPLUA010000561.1 GCA_026397855.1 Verrucomicrobiota bacterium
CAGCTTCGAGATGATGCTGTTGGCGTATTCGGAAGCCACATGAACAAACAGATGCCGCTCCCGGATGTCCACGGCTCCAATGATCGTCCGGGGCAAACCCGTCTCGCCCAGGATGGTCCCCACGATGTCGCCTTCTGAAAGGCCGTTCTCAGAGCCCACGTTGATATGCAGGCAGGTCTGCCCTTCCGGCAGCCGACGGATAACTTTGGGCGGGTGGGCCGGACCCGGCTCGGAAGGTTGGGAAACCTCCGGCCTTGGGGGCACAACTTTCGGCTTCGGAGGCACAACTTCCGGCCTTGGGGGCACAACCTCCGGTTTCGGAGGTACAACTTCCGACCTCGGAGGTGCAACTTCCGGCCGCGTGGGTTTGGCCGGGCTGGCAATCTCCTTCACCGCCGGACGGGGGGCAATGACGCGCCGCGGGGGCTCCGGCGGACGCTCCCGCCGCTGGGGGGCCTCATCGCGGTTGCGCCGAGGCCGCTCTTCATAGGAGCCGTGACGCCCTTCCCGGAGCGGATATGCGGGCCTTTCGTGGCGCGGCCGCTCCGCTTCCTCACGCGGGGCTTTGGCCGCGGGAGCGCCTTCCCCGCCCTGCAAGTGATGCAGCAGCGCGGAGGCAATGTCGGTCGAGCTGAAGCCCTCTTCGAGCAGGCGCTCGACAAGCTGGTCCTGCCGCTTGAACTCCCCGCTCTTGAGCGTGGCGCGAACTTTGTCAAGCACGGCATTGGCGCGGGCCTCTTCCACTTCATCCACGGTGGGGGCTTTGGCGCGGTGAATCCGCGTGCCCACATAGCGCTCGATGGCGCGAATCTGGAACACCTCGCGCCCCGAGGCGAATGAGATCGCCCGTCCGCTGCGGCCCTGGCGGCCGGTCCGCCCGATGCGGTGCACGTAATCCTCCCCGTCATAGGGCAGGTCGTAGTTGAACACGACCTCGATGTTCTCCACGTCAATGCCGCGCGCCGCCACGTCGGTGGCGACGAGAAACTCCAGGCCGGCCTTGCGGAACTTGTTCATCACGCGGTCCCGCATAGCCTGGGTCATTTCCCCATGCAGCCGGTCCGCCGAGTAGCCCTGCGCGTTGAGATGCTCCACCAGTTCGTCCACCATGCGGCGGGTGTTGCAGAAGACGATGCCGAGCTTGAGATCGTGAATGTCAATGAGGCGCGTCAGCAGATCCACCTTGAAACGGCGGTCCACCTCGTAGAAGACCTGCTCGACGGTCGGCACCGTCATCGCCTTCTGCTCGATGCGAATGCTCTGCGGGTCGCGCGAGTATTTCTCGATCAACTGCTGGATCGGGCGCGGGACCGTTGCCGAGAAGAAGACCGTCTGCCGCTCTTTGGGCGTCCCCTGGAGGATCAGCTCGATGTCGTCGCGGAAACCCATGTTGAGCATGACGTCCACCTCGTCGAGCACAACCATCTTGACCGTGTTGAGCCGGAGCGTGCCGCGGCGCATGTGGTCCATGATCCGGCCCGGCGTGCCGATGACGATGTGCGCGCCCTGGCGCAGGCCGAAGAGCTGGCGGTCGTAGGATTGGCCGCCGTAGATCGGCAGCGCATGGAGTCCGCGCTTGAAGAGCGCCAGCTTGTGGACCTCCTCCGAGACCTGCACGGCCAGCTCCCGCGTCGGGCATAGGATCAGCACCTGCGTGGTGCGCTCCTCCACGACGACCTTCTCGATCGCCGGCGCGGCGAAGGCCACGGTCTTTCCGGAGCCGGTCTGCGATTGGCCCACGGCGTCCTTGCCTTGCAGCAACACCGGGATTGCCGCCGCTTGAATGGGCGCCGCCTGCTCGAAACCGAGCTTGTCAATGGCCTTCAGCACTTCGCTCGAAAGCCCCAGTTCAGAAAATAGTTTGGTTGTCATGAAAACAAATCAGTCCCCGCTGGACACAATGTAGCGCAGCGGGGAACAAAAAGGGAGGAGTTTCTTCCGTCAGTGCGTTGCGCTGAATTATACAGGGAAAAGGGAGAGGTCGAGAAGCTTTGCAACGTCACGCATGCGTTTGTCGGTAGCGACCAGCTCGATCTGGTTGTCAGCCCGAGCTGATGCCAAGTGCAGGGCATCCAGCGTGCGGATGGGCAGCGGAGGGGTATGGCGATAGCACGTGGCCATTATGGCGTTGAATTCAGCCTCCACCCGAGAGCTTGCCAAGGGTGGAGGTGTCCCAGTAGCTCATGCCCTCAGTTGCCGCGGTCTTCGTCGAGAATCTGTTCGACGGTGAGGCTTGTCTTGCCAGTGGAGAGCCGCTGGCGCAACTGGGCGAGCTTCGCGAGCCAGGCCTGCCGGTTCGACGATGGGTTGGCCTGCGGATCAAAAAGCCTTCCCCTTTTCGCGCCGCCGATTAGAATGCTGCCATGCCATCATTCGATATTGTCAGCCAGGTCAACTCGATGGAAATCGAGAACGCTGTGAACATCGCCAACAAGGAATTGGCCAACCGCTTCGATTTCAGAGGTACCAAATCGGAGATCGTGCTCGAAAAGAATGAGATCAAGCTTTCAGCCGATAACGCCTTCAAGCTGAAGGCACTGAACGAGATTGTCATCGGCAAGATCTCCAAACGCAATATCAGCCTCAAGAACGTCGAACAGTGCGAGCCGGATGTATCGCCGCTGGGGCATTCGCGGCAGGTGATCAAGATCAAGCAGGGCCTGGAGACCGAGATCGCCAAGCAGGTTACCGGCTTCATCCGTGAATCCAAGTGCAAGGTGACCACTCAGATCCAGGACCAGCAGGTCCGCGTCACCGGCAAGAGCCGGGACGAACTGCAGACGGTGATTGGGGCCGTCCGGGCAAAGGAATTCCCGGTGGCGCTCCAGTTCACGAACTTCCGGGATTAGCTCGGTGGCCGCCCATCAATCCTCCGCGCAGCCGCCGGCATCCGCTTGTGTCGGCTGCTTGAGGCTTGTCGGTGTGGCCGTCACGGGGTAATTTCCTCCCACGACCGCGGCTGCAGTTATTGAAGAGATCAAGCATATGGGCAACCCTGAACGCATTCCCACGGACGGCGGACAAGGCTTCGGCCACAATCCTTTCGGGGCGCTATCCAGCGAGGGGCTCCCGCCGGGCCAGGAAAGCCCGCCCGCGGATTCCGGGCAGCGGTCGGAACCCGGGCCGGCGCGCAAGAACCGCGGCCGCGTGGACATCATCCGGCAGAAAGCCGGGCGCGGCGGCAAGACGGTGACGGTGATCAAGGGCTTCGTCGGCATCGGCCTGCCTGAGAAGGAGCAGCTTGCCAAGGCGATGCAGAAAGCCTGCGGAACGGGCGGCACGGTGAAGAACGGCCAGATCGAAATTCAGGGGGATAAGCGCCAGGAGGCTGCCCGTATTCTGTGCGAGGCAAACTTCCGCCCCGTATTCGCGGGCGGATAGCCCGCATCGGTCATGGCGTCGGCGGGAGTGTTTCCTCCCATTCCCGGATGCGCTCGCAGGCTTCCTGAAAGTAGTCTTTGAAGGGGTCCAGCCAGATAATGCGGCTGTCTCTCTTGAACCAGGTGAGCTGCCCTTTGGCGAACTGGCGGATGGCCACTCCGAGCTGAAGGCGCAGGTTGTCGAGCGTGCCCAGCTCTCCGCGCAGATACCGCGTTATATAACGGTACTCCAGGCCCAGCTTGTCGAGCTGAAGGTCGGACACCCCCCGGGAGCGGAGCCCGGCGACCTCCTCGACCATTCCGTGGACCAGGCGCTCCCGGAGGCGCTTTTCGATTCGTTTCTCGAGGATTTCGCGCGGCCAGGTCAATCCGAGTTGAAGGCAGGTGTATCGCGGGGAGCTGATGCGGGCGGAAGCGTTCGCGCAGCCGGCGGAGGCAATTTCGATGGCACGTATGAGCCGGCGCCGGTTGCCTTGATCAATGCGGCCGGCGGCCTCCGGGTCGAGCTTTTCAAGCCGCCCGACCAACTGGGCGAGCGGAAGGGGCTCGAGCTCCGCCCGCAGCGCCTCATTCGGGCGGACATCCACCAGCTCATAGCCCTCGACGATGGCGCTGATGTACAAGCCGGTTCCGCCAACGAGGAGGGGCAGCTTCCCGGCTCCGGCAATGGAGTCAATGGCCCCGTAGGCGGCCCGCTGATACTGCGCCAGCGAGAAATACTCGGACACATCGGCGACGTCTATGAGATGGTGCTTCACCGCCCCGGCCTGGGCCGGGGTGATCTTGCCGGTGCCCAGGTCAAGGCCGCGATAAACCTGCCGTGAGTCGGCGGAGACAACTTCGCCGCCGAGGTGTTGCGCCAGGCGAATGCCGAGGTCGCTCTTCCCGGAGGCGTTTGTCCCGAGTAGTATGACGACAAGCTTTTTCATGCTCAGCGGAAGCGTTCGCCCTGGCTGGGGATCGGGAAGTTCCTAATCTCCTCGCCTGGTGCCGGGCGGAGACTTCAGGACGTCGTTGACGCGCTCCAAAGCGTTGGTCAGCTCCACCCGGACGGCTTCGAGCTTCTGTTTCTCCTCGAAATGGGGATCAGTGGACCGGGCTGGCGGCAGGCCCAGGATCTGGCGGGAGCGGGCCAGCGCCGCGTCAATGTGCGGACAGACGTTCTCGCGGCCGAGGCGCTCGATGAACCCGGCCTTCTCCATCACCATCAGCGGGTTGGTGTGCGGGGCGCTCAACACCAGGTGCTTGCCTTTGCGGTGGAGCTTCTCATAAAGGTCCTCCAGCGCGTTCAGGCCCGTGGCATCCATGGCCACGACCTTGCGCATGCGCAGGATGAGCACTTCCGGCTCCTGCTTCTCTCGCTTGAGTATGCTTTCCAGCTTGTCCACCGCGCCGAAGAAGAAGGCCCCCATCATGCGATAGATCATGACCCCTTTGGGCACTTCCTTGCCGATCAGCGAGTGCTGGGATCCCTCGGTCTCGGTGGTCTCGTCCACGGCCATGATCTGCGTGGTTTCGGACGAGCGTTTGATGAACAGGATGGCGGCCAGCACCATGCCGATCTCGACGGCCACGGTCAGGTCCACGACCACAGTCAGCGCAAAGGCCGACAGGAACACCGCGCTGTCGCAGCCCGGCCATTTGCGCAGCCGGGTGAAGTTGTGCCATTCGCCCATGTGGAGGGCGACGTTGATCAGCACAGCGCTGAGGGCGGCCAGTGGCACATATTTGGCCAGCGGCGCGGCAACCAGGATGATGATCAGCAGCGTCAGCGCATGCACGATGCCGGCGATCGGCGTGCGGGCGCCGCTCTTGACGTTGGTGGCGGTGCGGGCGATGGCGCCGGTGGCGGCGATGCCGCCAAACAGCGGGCAGACGATGTTGGCCAGCCCCTGCGCAATCAGCTCCTGGTTGGCATCGTGGCGGTCGTCCACCATGCCGTCGGCGACGACGGCGCAGAGCAGCGATTCGATCGCCGCCAGCAGGGCAATGGTCACGGCAGGCTGGAACAGGTGCTGGATGTTGTCCCAGGAGACCGAGGGAAAATGCGGGCTGGGCAGGCCTTGCGGGATGCCGCCGAACTTGCTGCCGATGGTCTCGACCGGGAGATGGAACAGCGCCACGGCGGCAGTGCCCAACACCAGCGCGGCGATGGAGCCCGGCACGCGCCGCTGCCACCGCTTGGGCCAGAACAGGATGATGGCCAGGCAGCCGGCCGCCAGCGCGAGCGTCGGCCATTGCACGGTGCCCAGGTTTTCAAAGAGCACTTTCATCTTCTCCACGAACTCCGATGGCACTTTCTCGATCCGCAGGCCGAGGAAGTCCTTGATCTGCGTGCTGAAGATGAGCACCGCGATGCCGCTCGTGAACCCCATCGTGACCGGGTAGGGGATGAACTTGATCATGGTCCCCATCCGCGCGAACCCCATGGTCAGCAACAGGCCGCCCGCCAGGATCGTGCAGATGATCAGGTTGTCGTAGCCGTACTTGGCGCCGATGCCATACAGAATGACGATGAAGGCTCCGGTAGGCCCGCCGATGGACACCTTGGTGCCGCCGAAGGCCGAGATGATGAACCCGGCGATCACGGCGGTGAAAATGCCGGCTTCAGGCTTCACGCCCGAGGCGATGGCAAACGCCATCGCCAGCGGCAGCGCAACGATGCCCACGGTCACCCCGGCGATGAGGTCGGGGGCCAGGTCCTTCGTCGAATAGCCCTTGAGCGCGTCAACAAGACGGGGGCGGAAGGGAATGTTCATGGCAGAAATTGATTCACGAATTCAGGGCGGGAGCCGGGCTCCCGGGCAGAGGGATTTCCTGGAGCACATCAAACATCGCCTGGCTATCGGGCGCGTCTTCCAGTCGTCGCAGGCGCGCGGTATCCTGGCTTAACCTCGCCAACCCGGAAATCAGCCCAAGGTAAGCCCCCGCTTCGGCTTCGGGCACCGCACAGAGAAAGACCGTCGTCACCCGCTCCCCTCCAAACCATGCGATGGGCTCGCGGGTCCGTCCGAGCACGAAGGAAAGCCGGGGAATCCCCGCCAGGCGCGCATGGGGCAACGCCCAGCCGGGCGGCATGGCGGTGCTGCTCAACTTTTCATGGGCGAGGACAGCGTGGTAGAAGGACTCCTGGTCGCTGATGAGTCCCTGGCTGTGCAGCATCGAGCAAAGCTCAGCCACCAACGCTGCCGCATCCCGGCCGCGCGGGAGCGACACCATGGGCGACGGCGCGGTGTAATCGGCGACGGCGCTCATGCCCGGCGCGCGATTCCAGACCCGGTCCTCATGAGTTGCGATGTGCTTTAACATTAGTCGTGTATTTGACGCAAATCCTGTGCCCAACCTGCCTGTCTGGGACGCAATATCCTGATTTGTAGCATATTCCATCCATGCATCCTTTCACGCCTCCCGGTCAGGCCACGCCGATAAACGGAGTATGTGCAATTCGTGCACAAAGAGGGTGGCTGGCGTGCAAGCGTTCCGCGCTGTGTTACCGGACCCAAAACCCGCCCTGGAAGATGACCTCGGCCACGGTGACCGCGAGGAAGACGACGCTGACAACCGCATTCAGCCGAAAGAAGGCGACATTGATCCAGTGCAGGCTACGGCGGCGGGCGATCCAATGCTCCAGGACCAGGCAGCCGACGATAATCATCCAGCCGACGAGGTAGGCGACGCGGAACCGACACAGCAATCCGAAGAGCAGCAGGAGCCCGCACATCAGGAGATGCGCCAGGAAGGCGGCTTGCAGGGCGTTCCCGGGCCCCCACGCCACCACCAGGGAGTGCAGGCCATGCTGGCGATCGAACTCGTAGTCCTGCAGCGCGTAGATGATGTCAAACCCGACCAGCCAGAGCACCACGACCCCAGCCAGCACAATCATCTGCAGAATCTCCATGATTGAGACCTGGATTCCCTTCACCGCCAGCCACGCCCCGATCGGCGCCAGGGCCAGGGCCAGCCCCAGGTAGAAATGGGTGTAATCGGTAAACCGCTTGGTCAGCGAGTAAAAGCAAATCACACCCAGCGCGACCGGCGACAGGCAAAAGCAGATCGGATTGAGCAGAAAGCTCGCCGCAACCAGCCCCGCCCCCGCCAGCGCGCAGAGCGTCACCGCGCTGAACAGGCTGATCTGCCCCGCCGGCAGGTGCCGTCCGGCGGTGCGGGGGTTCAGTGCATCGAACTTGCGGTCCACGATCCGGTTGAAGGCCATGGCGCAAGTGCGCGCGCAGACCATCGCGGCCAGGATCAGCCCGAACGTCCGCCACCCCGGCCACCCGCGCCGGTCGCGAGCCGCAACCGCCATGGCAGCCAGGGCGAAAGGCAGGGCGAAGATGGTGTGGGAGAACTTCACGAAGGAAGCCCACTTGGTTATGAGAGTAAACATCTGGATAACATCCAACATCCAACATCGAACATCGAATCGGCAATTGGGGGGTTAGCTTGTGGTGGAGGGACGACAGTTAGAGGACCGATGTTTTTCGGCTAGAGCATTCCGCCTGGCGGTTTGAATGCTCGAGAAGAAAATACGCACTAACTCATCAACCTCCGCAAGAACAACAGCCAGCGTCGCATCGTTCTTTGCCCAGGCTTTGCGGTTGATAAGGCGTGCCCAGCGACGTGTCTCGCGCAGTTCCTTAAGGCATATCTTGAGCTTGTGGATAAAATC
>JAPLUA010000418.1 GCA_026397855.1 Verrucomicrobiota bacterium
ACTACGGTAGCGCTACGGTATTGCCCCCGTAGCGGCCCCATGTTGATCTGATCAACATGGGGCCGCTACCGTAGTGCTACCGGGGCAATACCGGGGCACTACCGTTGAATCACGCTTGCGCCACCCTTCCAATGCCGCCGGCGACTGTTACGTAACAAGGCAGAGGGCATCCGGGAGCTCGAGGGATGAACTGCCGAACACGGGTGGACAGAGTTGGCTGGGCTGAAATGGGGGATGGAGGATACCTGGAATGCCCCGCAATCGCGCCTGGCGCCCTCTGGAGGGCCTTGAGGGGGGCGGCTGGTATGTGGGGACCCCCGGAATGTAACAAATCGCTCTAATGCCCGTTATCCGCTGTTCGCAGAACAACTCGTGCTTTTTACAGTGAAATAGCCAGGTTCCTTCATCCTTGTTGCCGTCATTCGGGCAGCAAAAATACGTGTTCTTAGGCTTCGTGGTTGCATTTAAGGTTTTCCCCTGGCTGCTTCTGCCAATCACCCAAGCCGAATGATAGTCAAGGTTTCCCGGGAACGTAAGTGCCAGTGGTTCGATCGCTGGCGATTGCCTGGGGCACTCCGCCGGGGCGGGATCGGCGTCCGTATCGAAACAGAAGGAGCACAGGAACCCGAAATGCTCCTCGATATGGAAAACCGATTGTTGGAGCGCGAGGTCGAAGAATCTCTCGATGGCGGGTTTGCCGATCAACGGAAAGGAGATGTGGTAGGAAACGGCGCAGTCGTGGGCGTCGAGGTGGAAGCAGCCGCAATTCATATCTTGTGAGCGGGAACTCAACATAAGGGCGGTAGCAGCAAGGCGCGATGTGGGGATGCAGGTGAGAATCCGGGAAACAAAGTGAATTGCCACCAGGTTGCCTTGCTGCCGAGGGGAAACCTTCGGCCACGACGGGAAGGCTCTCCACAATCCCACGCGGCAGAAGCTCATCCAGCGCGGCTGCGAGTGGGCCGCGACCGGAAAGGTGCAGTAAACCTCCCCCAGATCATTACCAAGCAGCCACGGTCACTCCTTGGTCTGGTCCTGAGCTGATCCGGATAGCCTATGCTGCATGTCAGCAGCAATTAAAATTGATCGCTTGGCCCAAGGCCAGGATCACGTCGAAAGCCCGCTGCATCGGCTTCCTACGGCTGGTAACCGGTCATAGCCGCGAAGCGGGAGCTGGGGATTCTTCGCATGTTGCCGTCGGGCTCGCGCACGATGAAAAGGGCGGCGGCGTTCGTGCGGGATTCGATGAACCGGCTCCCGTCCTCCGGGCCGAGGACGAAGAGCGTCGTGGCCAGGGAACTGGAGGCCATGCAACTGTCGGCCACCACCGAGACGCTGGCAAGGTTATGCTCGACAGGCTGGCCGGTCCTGGGATTGAAAATGTGACCCCGGCGGCGGCCCTCGGCATCCATGAAGAACTTCTCGTTGTCGCCCGAGGTGGAGACCGCCTGACCCGAAAGGGAGACGACTGCGGCCACCGGGTCGCCGGGCACCCATTTGAGCAAGGGTGCCGAAATGCCCACCTGCCATTTCCGGCCTTTGGGGTTGTGGCCGCTGGCAAAGACATCGCCGCTGATGGCGACGTAGAGATTGGTCAACCCATGTGCCCGCAGCACCCGAGCCATTTCGTCGGAGCCAAAGCCCTTCACCAGGGAACTGGGATTGAGGCGCAGCTCAGGAATGTCCTTGACCAGCTCATTATCAACAGTAACGGAGAGGTGCTGGCAGCCGGTCTTCTGCATTGCTTTCCGGAGCCCGGCTTCTGAGGGGACAAGATGGGAGTCCGTTTGAGAGCCAAAGCCCCAGAGATCTATGACCGGGCCGAGCGTGGGATCAAAGGCCCCCCCGGAAAGGCGGTTCAACTCGAGGGCCTGGCGGACGACGCGGGCGAATTCGGGCGTGACCTTGAATGGCACTTTCGCAGGCGCCAGGTTGAAGCGCGACAGGTCGCTGTCCGGCTGGTAGTGGGACATCTGGCGGTTGACCTCCTTGAGTCGCTGGTCCACCTCCGTCTTCAGCGCCTCGACCTGTGTCGGAGATAGCGGAGCATCCACGATCTTCACGATGTAGGTGCAGCCCATCGTCTGGCCCTCCCATGTGAGGAGGGGCAGATCAGCCGCCGCCGCCAGGGTGGCGGACAGGGCGAGCAGAGCAATGAGCAATGGCGCTTGCCTTATGCCGCGCGTCCTCATCGGACCTCAACGGACCCCGATGATGTAGAAGGCGACGCGGTTGGTGGTGCTGTCGGTTTCCTGGTTGAGGGGGGGCGCGCCGGGGATATTGTCTTTGAAGACGGTGAACCCGGCCTTGAGGTCGGTGGACTTGTAGATGGTGTAGGTCTTCCCGGCGACGCTGAGCCACTTGATGTTGAAGGCGGCGCTGTTCGTCGAGGGCTGGGCTGTCATCATGAAGACGGAGCGGGAGTCAACCGGGGAGGTGCCGGCCAGGTACTCGGCATAGTTGGACGCGCCGTCGCCGTCAAAGTCGTCGTTCGGGCGCACGTCGGAGATGGAGCGGATGGGGCCGTTGGTGGCGGTGCTGGCGGCGACGATTTGCTGCTCCCACCAGTCCGGGATACCATCGCGGTTGAGGTCGTCGGAATTGGCGAAGATGCTCAGGCCGGCTTCGTCCTCCGCAACGAGGGCCAGGTTGGACGTGGCGGCCAGTCGGACGGCGCGGACCACCGGGCCGAACGAGCGGGTCTGCACCGGCGTCAGGGGCGCGCTTACGTTCACGACCGCGGCGACATTGGTGGAGGTGACCAGGGTCACGTTGGTGCCGGAGACGGCCAGATCGAGGACGGGGCCCTGCCCCGTGGCGGACTTCACAACGGCGGGGAATGCGGGGTTCGACACGTCGTAGATTCTCCAGAGCCGGGTGCCGTAAGCGACGTAAGCCGTGGTGCCCGACACGGAAACTCCGGTGGCCGGGAAGGTGTTGTAGTAGGTGCTCAAAGGCGTGAACCCGCTGGGGGCAAGGTTCAGGATGATGAAGCCGCTGGCGCCGGCTGCGAGATAGGCCTTGCCGCCGGATACAGCCAGGGAGAAGACGAAGTTCGTCGAATTGTATGTCCCCGCCAACGACGGGGTGGCAGGCGCGGAGGCATCCACCAGCAGCACGGTGCGCCCGTCGCTGACGACGACCAGGGAGCCGGAAGCGCCGACGTTGCGGATGTTTCCCAGGGTGGCGTTGGTATAGGAGCCGAGCAGGAAGGGTGCGGAGGGGTTGGCGACGTTGACAATCTTGAGCCCATACTGGCCGTCCCCGACATAGGCGGTGGTGCCGGAGAGGGCAACGGCGCGGGCATTGGCCGCGCCACTGAAACGGGCCAGGAGCTTCGGGGACCACGGATTGGTCAGGGA
>JAPLUA010000382.1 GCA_026397855.1 Verrucomicrobiota bacterium
AAACACCCTTGGGCGCCCACCGATGTTTAAAAGAGCGGTGTAGTTCGACTGCCAAGGCCTGCAACTTCATCCCGCTGGCAAAGGCCTCCGGCGTTTGGGTCCGTCGTCCGACAAACCTATCAATCTTTTCCTCAACGTTGATGAACGGCTGTTTCACGGTAAAGCAAGGCTACGCCAACGGCTGGGCCGATGCAAGCGGCGACAGCGGCGAGCAGCGCCTCCTTCGGCCAGCAACGACCTGCGCGATCCGGGAGATCAGTGTTTGGTCTCGAACCGATAGGTGCCAGGCTCGGCTGCCAGCACCACGAAGCCCCCTTCGGCACGCAGCAGCTTCAGCCCGGGCGCCCGCGCCAGATCCTGGCCGCTTTCCGTGATTGCGGAGGCATCACCCACCGGGAGATACACGGTGGCCGTCGTGTTGGCTGGAATCGTCACGTTCAGGCTGAATCGCCCTCCCTCCAACTTCCATTCGCTGGCAATGCGTCCGTGGATGGAATCGTAATGCGCACGCACCCAGTCAATCGGCTTGCGGTCCGGGTTGCTGCCCGGCGAAGCCACCGTGGGCCTGATGATAATGTGCTTGTATCCCGGCCCATCGGTCTGAATACCCGCGAGCCGGGAGAACATCCACTCGCAGACCGCGCCGAAGGAGTAATGCGCGAATGAGTTCATCTCGGCATTTTGCGGGCCACCGAAGCCCTTGTCCTTGGTATAGCTGTTCCAGCGCTCCCAGATGGTCGTAGCGCCCTGCTCCACCTCATACCCCCACGATGGGTATTTCCGGCTCTGCAGGAGACGCACGGCGAGATCCGACTGGCCGGTGGCTGAGAGCACTGGGAGCAAGGGGCGCGTGCCCAGGAAGCCCGTGCTCATCCGGCCGTCGTTGTCCTCGATCTTCTTCGCCAGGCGCGCCCCGGCCGCCGTGCGCAGATTCTCCGGGAGCAGATCCATGTAGAGCGCCAGCGCGTAGGCCGTCTGAGTGTCCACCGAGATTGAGCCGTCGGGCTTCACATACTTCCGGTTGAAGGCGGCCTTGATCCTGGCAACCAGATCGCGGTATTGGGCTGCCTGCTTCTTCTTACCGATAGCCTCAGCCATTTCCGCCATCAGTCCGGTGGAGTAGGCAAAGTAGGCGGTATCTATGTATTCCAGCGGCGTCTTCTCGTTGACCGACAGCCAGTCCCCCCACTCGTTGCCATGCGCGACCCCGAGGAAGTCTTTGCTGGCCGCCTTGCGCCAGGCAATGAATCGCGTCATCGGCTCCCAGCATCGCTCGATGATGCGGGTGTCACCGTAAGCCCTCCAGATGGTCCACGGACAGATCACGCCCGCGTCGCACCAGGCGGTGCCGAAATCCCAGCCGTGCTGGAATGGAAACGGCGCATAGCCGGGGAAGGTCCCGCTCGGGCGCTGCGATTCCATCAACTCGCGCAGCCACTTGCTGTAGAAAGCCGCCACATCCGCGTTGTAGGTCGCCGCCCCGACGTAGATCTGGGCATCGCCTGTCCAGCCGAACCGCTCATCCCGCTGCGGGCAGTCGGTGGGCAGGTCGAGGAAGTTGGCGCGCTGCGTCCAGACCACGTTCCTGAACAGCCGGTTCACCACCGGGTCGGAGCACTCGAAGCCGCTCGCCATGGGTGTGTCCGAGTGCAGGACAACGCCAGTGATCGCTTCCAGCCCGGGCTCGCCCGGGTAGCCGGTGAGCTCGACATACTGGAAGCCGTGGAAAGTGAATCGCGGCATATACACCTCGCCGTCCGAGTCGCCGCGGAGGACGTAAAAGTCCGTCGCCCGCGCCTTGCGCAGGTTTTCGGTCATCAGGCGGCCATCCGGGTGCAGCATCTCGCCGTAGCGCAGGCGAACCTGCGTGCCGGCCGGGCCCTTGACCTTCAAGCGGACCACGCCCGCGAAGTTCTGGCCCAGGTTGAATATGTGGACGCCGTTGGTCGGTGAGGTGATGGCCACGGGCTTGATCTCCTCAATCATCCGCACCGGCAGGCCGGGAAATGCCTCCAGCTTTGGCGGGCGGCTGAAGCGCAGGTCAACCGGACGCCCCTCAATCTTCAGCTTTCCTCCCGGGCCGGGATTCCGGAACTCGCGGAACGTGGCCGCGGCGCTGCCATTGTCTTGCGCCAGGATAGCCCACGCCCACCCACTATCGTCGAAGCCCGGGCTCGCCCAGCCCGCCATCTCCCGTCGCGCGTCGTAGCGTTCGCCCATCAGGAAGTCAGCCTCCTGGACGGGCCCCTTCCCGCTCACCTTCCAGGAGCTGTCTGTCACGATCACCTGGCGCGAGCCGTCCGCAAATTCGATTTCAAGCTGCACCATCAAGGCCGGTGTCTTCCCATAAGTGTAGCGGCCGATGCCCTCGGTCCCGATGCCTGTCAGCAGGCCAAAGCCGATGTAACCGGAATACCAGCCATCGGCCACCCATGCGCCCAGGGCGTTGGCTCCCTGCCTGACCATGGACGTCACATCGAAGGTGTTGTAATAGGCCCTCTGGTGGTAGTCCGACCAACCCGGCGCAAACCATGCGTCCCCGACCCGCTGCCCATTCAGGTGCAGCTCGTAGATCCCCAGCGCAGTCGAATAAATCGTCGCGCGCCGCACTTGCCCGGCGGCCGGAAACTCCTTGCGATACTGCTGCGCCGCCGGCAGAAACAGGGGTTCCTTCAACTTGTGCACCGGCGACTTGTCCTGGAAACTGATATACTCCGCCTTCCAGTCCTCGGGCTTCACCAGGCCCATGGACCAGCTTGCCGGCTCGCTCCAGGCTGATGCCTTGCCGTCCTGGTCCCAAACCCTCACCTTCCAGAAGCAACGCTGGCGCGACTTCAGGGCTTTCCCGGCATACACAATGCCCGTGGTATCGCTGCCGCGGACCTTCCCGCTGTTCCACAAGTCGCCCCGGTCCTTTCCCAGTCGCTCCCGGTCGCTGGCGACGAGCACCTGGTAGGCGGTCTGTTTCCCGCCCCGCTGCGCGGACTCGATCAGCCAACTCAAGCGCGGCCGCCGCTCATCAAGGCCGACCGGGTTAACCAGGTACTCGCAGCGGAGAAGAGCCGGGGTCAACCCGGAGGCCTCGGCGCGGGTAGGCACAGCAGAGGCAGCGCCCGGACGGATCACCCCGGCCAGCACGGCACAGCACGATGCGGCCTGAAAGAGCATGACGATTCTTTTTAATGACGGACCTATGGTTAGCATTGGCATGAGTAATTCAGATTCGTGTCGCCCGCCCTGCCCAGGCCACTTGCGCCAGGCCACGGAACCGCGGCAACAGGTGCCATTCTCGACAAAGCCGCCGCTTTAGGCAAGGCCATGTTCCACGCCAGGCTTCCACCAACGGGCCGCGGTATGCCGACCTCTTCACGCGTCGGCCTGCGGATTCCTGGCGGGGCTTGTGCCACGGCACGGCTTTGATACCCTTGGGCTGTGAGCAGACACCCGGCATCAGCATGACACAAGCAGCCATGGAAACGGACCTGGTCGTCTTCAAGGATTCGCCGATCCATGGGAAAGGCGGCTTTGCGCGGAGCACGATCGGCAAGGATACGCGCATCATCGAATATGTCGGCGAACGGATCAGCAAGGCCGAATCCTTGCGCCGGTGCGAGGGCAACAATGAATACATCTTTGCTGTCAGCCCCGAGCAGGACCTGGATGGCAATGTGGCGTGGAACCCGGCCCGGCTGATCAACCACAGTTGTTCTCCCAACAGCGAGGCGCGGATCGAGGGGGAGCGAATCTGGATTGTTGCGAGCTGCGAGATCCGCCCGGGGGAAGAGATCACCTTCAACTACGGCTACGACTTGGAGGACTACAAGGACTACCCCTGCCGCTGTGGTTCGCCGGATTGCGCCGGCTACATCGTGGCCGAAGAGTTCTTCGAGCGCGTCCGTAATCGCCCATCCCTGCCCTGACAATCTCCCGGCTGGTTATCGCAAACAGTCCAAAGACGGTGCTTCTTTCGCGCTGCTCATGGTAGAACTCAAGGGCCCGGCTTTTCCTTGTCAGTGGTTGCCTTGCCGGCTTTCTGCTTCTTCTTGCCCGCCCTCCCGGGGATTTCGGGCGGCTTGGTTTTCGGCAATAGCGCTTTGAGCTCGGCCACGGTGGCGGCGTAACTCGGATCTCCCGCCAGGTTCCGGTATTCATGCCGATCGGCATCGTGGTCATACAGCTCGGTGCCCGCCCTGCCGGCATCCCATTCGGTGTAGCGCCAGCGCTCAGTGCGGACGCTGTAGCCCATGAACCTCGTGCCGCCCTCGCCGCGGACCACCTGCGTGACGGCAGGCCTGGACCAGGGGGCCTTGGGATTTTCCAGCAAAGCCCGCAGGCTCTTGCCCTCCAGGTTCGATGGCGGGGCAAGATGGCACAGATCGGCGAGCGTAGGATAGAGGTCAACGAATTCGACCGTGCGCGGCGAGGGGCCGGTCGCTTTGGCCTTCGGCAGCGCGATGATGAACGGCACGCGTGCCACTTCCTCGAACAGCAGTCGCTTCTGCCACTGCCCATGCTCGCCCAGGGACCATCCGTGGTCGCCAAACAGGACCACGATGGTATTATCCGCCAGCTTCAGTCGGTCCAGCGCATCGAGCACCTTGCCCACCTGCGCGTCCACGAAGCTGATGCTCGCAAAGTAGGCGCGCTTGAAGAGGCGCAGCTTCTCCTCTTCAATCCCGTAATTGAGCGGTTTGGTGGTGAGCGCAGCCGGCGGGATGTTTCTAATATGCTCCGGCGGCTCCTGGGGAAGTGTGACTTTGTCCAGCGGATAAAGCGCGAAGTAGGGGCTGGTGGCAATATCGGGCACGTGCGGCCGATAAAAGCCCACGGCGAGAAAGAACGGCCCATCCCGGTGCTGTTCCAACAGCCGGATGGCTTCGGAGGCGACCTTGCCGTCGGTCTGCTCGGCATCGGTCCCCTTCGCCTCCATCCAGCAAAGAGAGGCACCCAAACCCCGGCCCGGGCCGAAGTTGATCACATCCGCCTCGTCGTCCTTGTCGCGACCCCGGGGGTTGACGACATGGTCCCATGAGGGCCCATCATCCATGCCGCTGGTGCCGATGTCGCCGGGTACTCCGTAATGGTAGAGCTTGCCGACCCGGGCCGAGAAATAGCCGTTGTTCTTGAACATCTGGGGAAGGGTCACTATTCCCGGGAACGGCTTCCGGATGGGCGTGCTGTTATCGTAGATGCGGCTGGTATCAGGGCGCAGCCCGCTGAGCAGGGAACTGCGGCTGGGATTGCAAAGCGGGTATTGGCAGTATGCCCGGTCGAAGCGCACACCGCGTGCCGCCAGTCGGTCAATGTTGGGGGATTTGACCAGCGGATGATCGTAACAGCCAAGCGAGACATTCAGGTCGTCAATGGCGATGAACAGGACATTGTATCGGGGGGCAGACCGGGCCCCGGTTTCAGCCGCGCAAAGGCTGCAAATGCCAAGCAAAACAGCGCTCCATAGCGCCAACCGGACCGGCTGGAGGTTGAAGACGGGGACAGGTGGGAATCGCTTGATCACGAGGCTCGAATAGGCTTGCATAGCTGGAACAAGTTATGACGCCCTGTGGCCCAGATGTCCAGCGCCGAGTGCCGGGGGCAGATGATTCAGTAGCTCTGAACCGGAGTGCTGCAATCCCACCTCCCCAATGTACCAGCCGCTTGGCGGGGGATCTGGGCGCTTTCAGGGTAGGTTGTGGTGGAGTAATCGGTGTCCCCAGCGCAGGTTGGTTTGGAAGGGCGGTCCCAGCGGGTCCCGATGCCATTGGGTTCGAGGCACGTGCTTGCCATTGCGCCAGACCCGGGTGCCATCGGTGAACCTCAACAGGACATTCGAAAGTTGCGAACTCAGCCGGACCTATTCAAAATGAGCTCGTATGGCGATTTTCTACGACACACACGCGCACCTGGTTTATCCCGACTTCGCGAGCGAGCTGCCGCAAGTCATTGCACGGGCGGAGGCCGCGGGCATTGCCAGGATCATTTGTGTCGGCACCGACCTGGAAAACAGCAAGCGGGCCATCGCGCTGGCGGAGCAGTTCCCGAACGTGTTTGCCGTCGTGGGCTGGCACCCGTCCGACGCCATGCAGGCACCGGACGATCTGCGCCCTGCCCTGCGCGACCTGGCCCGGCACGAAAAGGTGGCAGCCCTCGGCGAGACGGGGATGGATTATTACCGGTTGCCGAGCAAGAAGCCTGGTGGCAGCGCCGCCGATGACGAGCCAATCAAGCAGAAGCAGGCGGCGATCTTTCGCCAGCACCTGGAGGTGGCCGCCGAGCTCGGGTTGGGCTGCGTAATCCACCAGCGCGACTCGCTGGAGGACACGCTGGCGTTGCTTGAGCCGTTCGCCGGCCGGGTGCGGGGCGTGTTCCATTGCTTCGCCAACGACGCGGCAGCCATGCGGCGCATCGTGGCAATGGGATCCCTGGTGAGCTTCACCGGCATCCTGACCTTCAAGAACGGACAGAACATCCGCGACACGCTGGCGGCTACGCCGATGGACAAGTTCATGCTGGAGACCGACTGCCCGTTCCTCGCGCCGATCCCTTACCGGGGCAAACGCTGCGAGCCGGCATACGTGAAGGAGATTTCCGAGGTCGCCGCGCAGGTCAAGGGCTGCTCGCTTGAGGAACTCAGCACCGCCACCTGCGCGACCGCGGAGCAGTTCTTCAGGCTACTGAACTGATAGGAAATTGCTTTCCGCGCGCCGCGCGTACTCAGCGCTACGCGGGTGAGACCGAATCCCCGACCCTCACCGATCTTCCTCCGCTCGAATTCCACCAAACCCGCCGCGTGGACCACCGCCTGATCCTGCGCCGGCATTAATTTCAATAATGGGGCAATGACTATCAGACAGCCAAGGGTTCACTGCGGCCAGCCTTGCGCTTCTGAAGTTTCACGACGGGATGGCCGGAAAGCTTTTGCCGTTTGCGGGCTTCGGCGAATAGACGATGCACATCGTGCCCCCGCGCGGCTGACAGTTTATCTTTAATGCGCCAGATCTCCTGGAGCACCATATCGCCTCCGCTCTGGACTGTGAGTTCTTTTGTTGTCTTAATCATATCATTCTCCGCAAAGTTCTTCCGGGGTGTAAAGCTCCGGAAGGGTGCGGCCTTGAGCCTCAACCAACCGGCGAAGCCGCCCGACAATAGCTGCGTTGGCAATGTGCCGGCAATTCCATGTCAGCAATATATCCAGATTGTGTATGGTAGCGAGAGCGATGTGCGCGGCATCGCCGTCTGCGCTTGCGGGCAGAAGCCCCGATTGAAGAATCTTGTCGGCAAGTGATTCAGCGGCGGGTGTCAGTTCCAGCACGGTGAGGTTGGCGATGAGCTTGAGACGACGACGCGCCATTTCACCTTCTCCGGCAGCGATTTCATCCAGCACGATTTGCGAAGTAAACAACTGATGCTGGTCACGCTTCAATTCCCACCAGTCACGGGTGATTTGCTGGCGCGCGGCCTGCAAGATATCGCGGGCGGGGCGCGCAACCACATAGCTGGGAATGGTGCTTTCGATATAAATGCGCATGGTCAAAGCTTGCGCTCGTCACTTTTCATGCTTCAAACATAAACGGACCGCGCCGCTTTTGCGATAACCTTCTTGTAGTCTGCCGCGTAGTTTTCAAACCAGGACTTTTCTGTAGTTAGCAAAGCAGGACAGGTTCATTTTGGGCGATTGGTAAAGAGCAGTACAGGTTTCTCTGATTTGTTGGGTGGTGCGGCCAGGACGGAATGATGGCCGGTGGGA
>JAPLUA010000573.1 GCA_026397855.1 Verrucomicrobiota bacterium
CTATATTGGCGGAGATGAGCAGGACGTGGACGTGGCCTGGAAGGCCGCCGAGGCGGCGATCAACAGCGTCACCGGCCGCGCCATGAAAGGCGGCGGCGGCTAGCCCGCAGGCCGCGCAGCAAGGCAGACTTTCCGGATCACCACTCGTAATCACAGATAACTCAACGAAAGAACATAATATGGCAGATGCATTAGGCTTATTGGAGACGCGGTCCTATGCCGCGATGGTGGAAGGCGCCGACGCGATGGTCAAGGCCGCCAAAGTCGAACTGGTCACCTTCGAGAAGACCGGCGGCGGGTATGTCACCGCAGTCATTCGCGGCGATGTGGCCGCAGTCAAGGCCGCCACCGATGCTGGCCGGCTCGCGGCTTCCCGCGTCGGCGAGATCGTGGCCATCCACGTCATCCCCAGGCCGCACCAGGGAGTTGACGAGGTGCTGCCGCTGGGCCGGGGCGCCAAGGCCGTCAAGAAGTAGCGTCAGCTTTTCGCCGGGCCGGGCCGCACGGCCTGTCCCGGCAGAATGCGTTATGAATCTAGGCAAGGTTGTCGGCACCGTTGTCGCCACGCGCAAGGACCCCTGCATGGACGGCCTCAAGTTCATGCTCGTGAGGCACATTGACCCCGAGGGCAAGGAAACCGGCGGCCATGTCGTCGCCGTGGATGCCGTCGGCGCCGGCCCGGGGGAGCTTGTGCTGATCGCCACGGGCAGCTCCGCGCGGCAGACCATAGCAACCCAGAACCGCCCCTGCGATGCCGTCATCATGGCTATCGTGGACAGTTGGGAGATTGGCGGGGTGGACAAATATAGGAAGTGAAAGAGTGAATGGTTGCATGAGTTGCATGGGTTACATTGGTTACATGGGTTACATGGGTTACATTGGTTACATGGGTTACATTGGTTACATGAGTTGCATGGTTGCAAGGGCGAGCGGTGGGCTGAACCTATGTAACTCATGCAACCATGCACCCTCCCCCCCCAGAAAGCCCCATCATGTCCGGCCTTAGCGACCAGGAAGTCGAAGCCATCGCGCAGCGCATTGTCGCGGGGCTGGCGGACCCTCCGGCGGCGCCCCGCGAGCGGGCGGCGGTCCCTTCCCTGGCGGGCGAACTGGGTGTGTTTGAGACCATCGGGGAGGCGGTCCGGGCAGCCGGCGCCGCCTTTGTGGAGTTTGACCAGATGGGCCTGCGGAAGCGCAACACCATCATCGCCGCGATCCGCAACGCCATGCGCGAGCACCGCGACGCGCTGGCGAGGGAAGCCCACGAGGAGACCGGGCTGGGCCGCTACGAAGACAAGATCATCAAGAACCTGCTCGTCACCGAGAACACCCCGGGCACCGAGGACCTGCAACCGCACGCCGTCACCGGCGACGACGGTTTGAATCTCACCGAACCGGCCCCCTACGGGGTGATCGGTGCCATCACCCCCACGACCAACCCGACCTCGACGATCATCAACAACACGATCGCCATGCTGGCTGCCGGGAACGCGGTGGTGTTCAACGTTCATCCCAACGCCCGGCGCGTCTCCTGCCACAACGTCGCCCTGATTAACAAGGCCATTTCCGGCGCGGGCGGGCCGAAGAACCTGATTACCTGCATTGCCAGCCCCACGGTTGAAAGCGCGCAGGCGCTGATGCGGCATCCGGGCGTCCGGCTGCTGGTGGTCACCGGCGGCGGCGGGGTCGTGCAGGCAGCCATGGCGAGCGGCAAACGCGCCATCTGCGCCGGCCCGGGCAACCCGCCGGTCGTGGTGGACGAGACGGCGGACATCGAGAAGGCCGCGCGCGACATCGTTTCCGGCGCCTCCTTCGACAACAACATCATCTGCGCCGACGAGAAGGAATGCCTGGTCGTGGCCAGCGTGGCCGATGCGCTCATCAAGGCGATGACCTACTACGGCGCAGTGCTGGTGAAGCCGGAGCAGTTGCCCGCGCTCGAAAAGGTGATCTTCCAGCAGAACCACGGGCCTCGCCAGGAAGCCGGGATTGACCGTTCCCTCATCGGCAAGAATGCCAGCGTGATTTTGCGCAAGGCCGGCATTGCCTGCGACGACAGCGTGCGGCTCGGGATCGTCGAGGTGGACCACGATCACCCGCTGCTTTGGACCGAGCAGATGATGCCCATCCTGCCGGTGACGCGCGTGCGGGACGCCGATGAGGGCATAGATTTCGCCATCGAGCTGGAGCATCCCCGCCGGCACACCTTTGTCATGCACTCCCAGAACCTGTCGAATCTCAGCCGCATGGCCCGCGAGTGCGACGCCAGCATCTTCGTCAAGAACGGCCCGTCGCAGGCGGGGCTGGGCTGGAAGGGGGAAGGCTACACCTCGTTCACCATTGCCAGCCCGACGGGCGAGGGCATGACCAGCCCGCGAAGCTTTTCGCGCTGGCGCCGCTGCACGCTGGTCGGCGGGTTCAGGATCGTGTAATGAGCACATACCCCGCCATCGCAGTCATCGAGTTTGCGAGCATTGCCGACGGCATCTACTGCACGGACGCGCTCCTGAAGAGGGCACCCATCGCCATGATCAAGTCCGGCACCGTCAGCCGCGGCCGCTACCTGGTCATCATCGGCGGCTCGACCGCCTCGGTCGAGGAGTCGCTCAACGAAGCGCTGGCCGCGGGCCATGGCAGCCGGCTGGATCACGCCTTCCTGCCGGACGTCCACCCCCAGCTACACGAGGCCATTCTCGGCCAGCGCCAGCCTGTGGCCCAGGAGGCGGTGGCAATCCTCGAGACCGACACCGTGGCCGCCAACGTGCGCGCCGCCGAGCTGGCGCTCAAGGGCGCCGGGGTGCGCCTGGTCGAGCTGCGTCTGGCGGATTACGAGTTGTCCGGCAAGGCCATCAGCATCTACAACGGCGAGCTGCACGAGATCCAGGCCGCCATGGAGCTGGCCGGTGATTTCCTTCGCGGCCGCAAGGAATACGTCCAGCACCGCATCATTGCCCGTCCGCACGAGGCGGTGACCCGGCACCTGGGCGACGGCACACGCTTTGCCTCCGCCCGGCCGATCGAGCTGGAGGGCGAGGAGGTTTCCTGATGCTGCTCGGCAAGGTCATAGGCACCCTGACGCCCTGCGTTGTTTACCCCGGGCTCGAAGGCGTTCCCCTGCTCTGGGTCCAGCCGCTGGACAAGCAAGGCAGCCCCAAGGGCGAGCCGCTCGTCGCCTGCGACGCCACCCGCGCCGCCGGCCCGGGCGAGATGATCTACTATGAGGGGGGACGTGAAGCAGCGGTGGCGCTCGAGACATCCTTTGTGCCCGTGGACCACGCCATCATCGGCATCGTGGACGACCTGAACATCCCCGCATGATCATCGGCACCGTCAGAGGGAACATCGTCTCGACCATCAACCACCCCTTCTACACCGGCAAGAGGTTGCTGGTGGTGGAGAAGGAGGATTTTGCCGGCAAACCGGGCGGCTACCTGATCGCCATGGACGGCGGCGTGGGCGCCGGCGTGGGCGAACGGGTGCTGGTGGTTGACGAAGGCACCTCCGCGAGGCAGATCGTCGGCAGCGCCAATGCCCCGCTCCGCTCGATCATCGTCGGCATCGTTGACTGCGTTAGCGTAGAAGGTTAGCCCCACCGCCGGAGCGCCGGCATTCTACCGGCTTAACCCGCTCCCAGCCCGCACAGGCATCTCGCATGCCCGATGTTCCTGGACGCTCACCCGGCAGAATGCCGGAGCTGGAGTTTGGACGATTCTTCTCCCTCTCCCCTTCAGAACTGACGATGTCCCATACTACCGGACACCGGCTACCGCCCCGCGCTGGTCGAGGACTTTGTCGAGCGCACGCGTTTCCATCAGGCTTTCCAGAGTTGTCCGGGGCGGGTGGCGAAGCCTGCCAGCGCGTTGCGCGTGTCCACAATGCACCCGGACCAATCCACCAGCTCCTGGTAATTCACACAAGCATGGTTGGTGGCAATGAGCACCACATCGTAGGCGCTGATGGTCTCGCGGTTCCAAGGCACCGACCGGGTGCCCGCCCAGTGAGCATGCTCGCGGGTGGGGCGGATGACCGGCACGTAAGGATCGTGGTAGGCCACCTTCGCGCCACGCTCGGTGAGCATCTCCATCAGGACATAGCTCGGGGACTCCCGCTCATCATCCACGTTGGGCTTGTAGGCCAAACCCAGCACGAGGACGGAGCTGCCTTTGATCGCCCTTTGCCGGTCATTCAACGCATCCGCCACGCGGTGCACGACATAGAGCGGCATGGACGTGTTGATCTCACCGGCCAGCTCGATGAACCGGGTGTTCTGGCCGAACTCGCGCGCCTTCCAGGTGAGGTAGAAGGGGTCAATCGGGATGCAATGCCCTCCCAGCCCCGGCCCCGGGTAGAAGGGCATGAAGCCGAACGGCTTGGTCTTCGCCGCATTGATGACCTCCCACACGTCAATGCCCATGGCGCTATAGACCATCTTGAGCTCGTTCACGAGGGCGATGTTCACCCCGCGAAAGGTATTCTCCAGCAGCTTCGTCGCCTCCGCCGCCCGGCAGGAGGAAACCGGCACCACCGTCTTGACCGCCTTGGAGTAGAGCGCCACGGCCTTTTCGAGACAGCCCGGGGTAAAGCCCCCAACCACCTTCGGAATGAGCGCCACCTTGCTGTCGGGATTGCCCGGGTCTTCGCGCTCCGGGGAAAAGGCGAGATGAAAATCCTGCCCCGCCTTCAAGCCGGACCCGACCTCCAGCACCTGGCGCAGGTCTTCGTCCGTGGTGCCGGGGTAGGTGGTGGATTCAAGCACAACGAGCATCCCTTTCTGCAGATGCGGCGCGATGCTGCGGCCGGTATCAATGATGAAGGAGATGTCGGGCTCCCGGTTCTTGTTGAGCGGGGTGGGGACGCAGATAATCACGGCGTCAACCTCGCGGATGCGGCTGAAGTCGGTCGCGGCTGAGAACATGCCCGACTTCACAACCTCGGCCACGGTGGCAGAGGGTATGTGTTTGATGTAGCTCTTTCCCTGGTGAAGGGCGTCCACCTTTGCCGCGTCCACATCCAGCCCCAACACGGTCACCCCGGACCGCGCGAATTGAAGGGACAACGGGAGCCCCACGTAACCAAGAC
>JAPLUA010000073.1 GCA_026397855.1 Verrucomicrobiota bacterium
CGCTGGCCAGGATTCTCGTGCATACGGTCTTCTCCACCAAAGTGCGATTGACGACCGTGAAGGAAAAGACCGATGCAACCCCTTTCAGGGTTGATTCCCACACCCGACATACACCCAGGGTAGCGCGCGGCGCGCAACCCTTATATGTCATCTGGATATGATATTCTGGCACTCTCACATGCTCAGGTCTTTCCTCAACTCCTCGGTCTCGTGGGAGTGCTTCTCGCTGCGCGGTTCCACGGAGGCGAGCGTAGCGAGCCGGAGTGGCCCCGCGCAGCGAGAAGCAGCAGGAAAATGGTGCCCACGGCCATCTCGGCCTCCGTTGCGCTCTTGCCCTCATTTGGTTACTGCCTTCCTTCCAATCTCTTGCTTTTCTTGCGCAGGCAAGAACCTGAGGCCGACGCCTTTGCGCAAAAGGCGATCGGCGGCGTGCGCGAGCTCGTCCAACCCTCGGACGGCCTTCGGCCAGTCCGCAGCCCAGCCGGAGCCGCGCACGCCCAGTGCTCCAAACTCGAACGGTTGCCAGAGCGGCGGCCAAGCCCGTCAGCTCGTATAAGTAAGGATGAGTCAGAACACGATCAAGACTATGCAAACCAATAATACAGTCGTCTATGCCGGTGTGGATGTCGCCAAAGCAACCCTGCAACTTCATTTGCAGGGTCAACAAACTGAGTTCAACAATACCCCCAAGGGCCTGCACCAGTTGTGCGCTCAACTGCAAAAGGCTCCCACGGTTCACGTCGTTTGCGAAGCCACCGGTGGCTATGAACGCGCCTTGGTCAAGGCCCTGCATCAAGAACAGATCCCGGTCTCGGTGACCAATCCGGCCCGCGTGCGTGCCGCGGCCCAGGCCCAAGGCCAGCGGGCAAAAACCGATCCGATCGACGCGCGCATGTTGACCGATTATGGACAGCGCTATCAGCCGGATCCGACGCCCCCCACCTCGGCTACCCAGGACCGACTGGTGGCACTGACCCAATGGCTCAAACAACTGGTCCACGGGCGGGCTTTGGCCAAAACCCAAGCCGAGCATCATCAGGATCCCTTTGTTGGTCGGCAGCATGCCAAACTCATGACCCATCTCCAATCCCAGATCGCGGCGGTGGAAAAACAAATTGAAGCCTTGCTGGAACAAGATGCCGCGCTCAAGCGGCGCGTCGACTGCCTGGATGAAATCGAGGGTGTCGGACCTCGTACCGCCTGGATGGTCCTGGCTCATTTGCCCGAACTGGGACGATTGAACCGCCAAGAAGTAGGCGCCTTGGCCGGCCTGGCACCCTGGACCCGAGAAAGCGGCATGATGAAGGGCAAAAGCTGCATTGGTGGCGGTCGCCCCGAAGTCCGCCTGGCCTTGTACATGGCGGCGCTGAGCGCGGCCCGATGTAACCCAGTATTGCGCTCTCTCTACAAGCGCCTTAGGGCCAAGGGAAAAGCGGCCAAGGTCGCCCTGACGGCCGTGATGCGCAGACTGTTGACTTATATGAATCATCGCATCAAAGCTCTCCCCTCGGAAACAGCAACTGCAACAGCCAAGAAGTCAAAAACACCATAACGACATTGACAAAATCAACACGGTTGCTGGGCTTTGTGATACAATCCCGTTGGGATTGGCCGATCTGGCTGGGCTGAGTGATGTCATCCCCGTTGGGATTGGGCGATCTGGCTGGGCTGAGTGATGTCATCCCCGTTGGGATTGGCTGCTTTCCAGTCCGCAGAATGTCCAAACACCAGGCCCTCTCCTCCCTCGGGGGAGGAGAGGGAGAAGCCGCCGCGTCTCGCGCGGGACCTACCTTGACTCAACAACAGGGGGGCCGGGGAGAGGTGCACCCCATGTAGTCTATCCCGCGGTGTTATCAGTAAGCCGGGCTCCGGAATAGACTTATGACGCGCCACCAAGTAACTCGCACCCCAAGCCGCACCCTCGGGCTGGATGCCAGGCTGGCTCTATTGCTGTCAGTCCACGTTCTCTGCGGCGCGGAGCGAAACGCCGGGCAGGGGCCCCGGCCATTGGCTATCTGACCGGGCCTTGACGCCCTTGCTACGCTCACTTGTATCAAAACAGAATGATTAGACACGAATTATCCCTGCTCGGCTGCCTGGTGGTGGCGTTATGCGCCTCCGCCGGTGACTCGGGTCGCTTTGAATCGCTGGGCGTTCCGGTCAGGGTCGGCGGGTTGAAGGCGTGCATCGCCGGCCCGGACGGCCGCGGCGGCGAGGCGCTCTACTTCAACTTCAATCAGACCGGCGGAAAGCTGTTCCTGGTACAGGTGGATCCCGAGACCGGCCGGGCTCGGCAATTCAACGCGCCAGCGGGTCCGGGGGCGTGGGCTTTCATCTCGGGGCCTGACGACTGCATCTACCTCGGCACCTGGGACGGGGGCCTCATCCTGCGCTTTGACCCGGGGCAGCCCGACAAGGGTATTCAAGTTATCGGCCGTCCGGCAGCGAGCGAAAGCTACCTGTGGCAGTTCGATGTTGGCAAAGACGGCAAGCTCTACGCCTGCACCTACCCCGGGGCAAAGCTGGTGAGCTACGATACAAAGTCCGGCGCCATGGAGGACCTCGGCCGCATGCACCCTACCGAGATGTATGCCCGCAGCGTCGCGGTGGGCCCCAATGGCAAGGTCTATGTCGGCATCGGCACGGTGGTCGGTGACCTGGTGGTATTCGATCCCGCCACCCGGCAGCACCGCAGCTTGCTGCCGCAGGGCCTGCGCGGAGCCGCTGGATGGACCGCGGTCGGAGTTTCGCGCCAGGGCGATGGCAACGTCTATGCCACCTTTGGCACGAATCTGATGCGGTTGGATGATGAGACCCCAACCCGCGTGGCGGCCCTGCCCCCGGGGCCGCCCATCAAGCTCCGCGATGGCCGGGTGGTCAGCGCAATCGACCGCGGCCGTTTCACGCTGCGCGACCCGCGCACCGGCAGGACGGTCGAGCGCAGGTTTGAGTATTCCGCAAACGGGGATAGCATCTTTGTGGTCGGCGTCGGCCCGTCCAACTGCGTCTATGGCAGCACGGTGCTGCCGATGGAGATTTTCCGCTACAGCCCAGCGGCAAACCGCAGCGAGCACCTCGGCGGCATGACCGGCGGCGAGGTTTATTCGATGCTCGAACGCGCGGGCAAACTCTACCTCTGCTACTACCCTGGCGCAGTGATGAACCTCTATGATCCGGCCAAACCGTTCTGGAAACATGGCGCCGGCCCCGATTGCAATCCCGTCAACTTTGGAGGCGTGGGCGACGGCCACTTGCGTCCGCGCGCGATGGTCTATGGTCCGGACGGCCTGATCTACGTCGGCAGCGAGCCGCCCTACGGTCAGCTCGGCGGCGCGATCGGTGTCTGGGATCCGAAGCAAAACCGCACCATCGAAAACTACCGCCATGTCATCACAAACCAGAGCATCGTATCGCTCGCCTGGGAGCCCGGAAGCGGGCTGATCTTCGGCGGCAGCGGTAACTACGGCGGCGGCGGCACCCGCAGCGTCGAGAAGGAGGCAAAGTTCTTCGCCTTCGATCCCAAGCGGCGGCAAAAGGTGTTTGAAACCGTGCTGGTCCCGGGAGCCCGCAATTACGCGGCTACCTTCGCGGCCAATGGGAAGGTGTTCACCACTGCGGGCGACACGCTTTTTGTCTTCGACCCCGGCACCCGCAAGGTCGTGCGCACGGTGCCGTTGACGGGTGCGGCGGTGGAAATATCCCTGGGCCAGCTCCCCGACGGCAGGCTGGTCGGCCTGACATCGAAGGGAGTCTATGTGCTCGACCCGGAGAGCGGGTCGCTGGTCCATACCGCGAAGGCCCCCGTCCACGTGCGCTGCGGATTTGCCCTGGCGGACAATGCCGTCTATTTCGGGTCCGGCGCCGAGTTGTGGCGCTACCACCTGCCGGACTTGGAGAAGCAAAAGGGGAAATGATGCGTGATGCGTGATGCGTGATAAGCTTGGCGCGCACACCTGTGCTCCCGGCAAACCGTCCGTCGCCGAGCCCGAGTATCCGAATGACGGCGCCACAGACCCCACGGACTGGACCGGGGTCAGCGGCGTTTACGGCGCACCTGCCAAGGCGGCGCAGGCCATCGTCGAACTTCAGCTCCGTTGGGCGTCGCGCTCCAGGATCGAATGGAGCGGTTGTTCCATGCTGGACGCCGCACCCTGTTCCGCTCAAACTTGCAGGCAACTATGTGGCACGCCCGTGAGTTCTGTTTCTCCAGCAACCGAAGACAATTCCTTAAGGCCGCTGGCTTGCTGACAGTTGGGCCGTTAGTTCTGCCGCGCCATCTTTTCGGCGCTGACGCACCGAGCAAGAAGATCGGCATCGGCATGATCGGCATGGGACGCCAGGCCTACCATGCCAACCTGATGCCATTCCTCAACTCGCCCGACTGTGTCGTCACGGCCGTCTGCGATGTGGATTCGTGGCGGCTCGAGCAGGGGTTGCAGGCTGCCGAGAAGCACTACCAGAAGAGAATAGCCAAAGGCTACCGCGATTTTCGCGACCTGCTCGCCGACCCGAACGTTGACGCCGTAATGATCTCGACGCCCGACCACTGGCACGCGCCGATGGCCATCGCTGCCGTCAAAGCCGGCAAGGATGTGGCGCTTGAGAAGCCCATCACACGCTACATCAACGAAGGCCGCATCCTGGCTGATCTGGTCGCGAAGCACAAACGTGTGTTCCGGGTGGACAGCGAATTCCGTTCGCTCGAACCGATGCACCGGGCGGCCGAACTCGTCCGCAACGGCCGGCTCGGCAAGCTCCACGCCGTGCGAACCGGCTCGCCGAAAGAGGCTTTCCCCGAGGAACCGGAAAACGTCACTGAGCCACCGTCCGAGCTCGACTACGATCTCTGGCTCGGCCCGGCACCGAAGGTGGACTATATGCAGAAGCGCGTCCACACGCCGCACGACCTGAAATCGAGGCCCGGCTGGATGCGCAGCCGCGATTACTGCGACGGCATGATCACCAACTGGGGCACGCACCTCAACGACATCGGCCAATGGGGCGCCGGCACCGAGCGCACCGGGCCGGTGGAGGTGAAAGCCGCCGGCAAATTCCACGACGGCAAAGTCTGGAACGTGCTGGAGACATTCGACGCCTGGTACAAGTTCGCCGATGGCCTCGAGATGTTTTACCAGATGGGCACACCGCACGTTCGGTTCGAAGGGGAGAAAGGCTGGATTCAGGTGACTTACCCCGACGGGCTCCAGGCCAGCGACCCGGGGATCTTGCGGGAGAAGATTGGCCCCGAGGAGACCCATTTCCCGCTGCGCAGCGAGAAGGCGGATTTCATCGAGTGCATCAAGAGCCGCGGACGGACGCTCGAGGACGAGGAAGTCGGCCAGCGCACCACCTCGCTCTGTCACCTCGCCCATATCGCCATCCAGCTCGGCGGCGTGAAGCTTGCTTGGGACCCCGAGAAGGAAACCTTCCCCGGCAACGCCGCCGCCAACAAACTCATTAACCGTCCGCCGATGCGGGCGCCGTGGAAATTGACATAAGCATGAAAGCCATTCTTGTTGGATTGCTGCTATCCGCAGCGACCGTGTTCGCCGCGCCGAATCCCTTCTTCGTATTCGATAACGGGCTGAACGGCACCAACCTCCAGACCATTGATGCGAAGCTCGACCTCGTGAAGGAGATCGGCTTCGACGGCCTGAGCTGGCGGACCGATTCGCCGGATCGGGTCAAGCAGGTTCTGGAGGGCGCGAAGCGGCGCAGCCTGAACGTATTCGTCATCTATGCCGCCCTTGACCTCAAGGATGGCAAGCTCGTTTATGACCCGCGCCTTAGGGACATCGTCGCCCTCTGCCACGGCACCGACACGATCATCTGGCCCACCATGACGAGCAAGCAATTCAAGCCCTCCGACCCCGCGGGGGATGACATCGCCGTGACCGGTCTGCGTGACTTCGCCGACCTCTGCGCGTCCAATGGAGTGCGCGTAGCCATATATCCGCACGTCGGCTGCTGGGTTCACCGCGTCGAGGACGCCTTGCGCGTGGTGAAGAAAGTGGACCGCAAGAACGTCGGGCTGACCTTCAACCTCTGCCACGCGTTAATGGATGGCGCGGAGGACCACGTCCCGGCGTTGATCGAGCAGGCGGCGCCTTATCTGTTCGTCGCAACCCTCAACGGCGCTGACTCCCATCCGCCCAAGCCGGAATGGGGGCAGTTGATCCAGCCGCTCGACAAAGGCAGCTACGACGTCCGCATCGTGTTGAAGAAGCTGAGATCCGTCGGGTTCAAAGGGCCTGTGGGCCTGCAATGCTTCAGCATTAAAGGGGACCCGAAAACGCTGCTGACCGGCTCAATGGGTGCCTGGCGCAGGCTGACCAGTACTGAACCATAATTGGTCTTGCGCCTATAATTACCGTCCGCAACACCCTTTACGCGGCCGTTATGGAGTGGTCGGCGCGAGGATTGCAAAAAAGGATCACTTGAGCCGTCCTGCCGCGCGTTCTCGTTCCAGAAACATGCCAGGCTTGAGCACAAGCAGTCCATAGAAGGCTCTGTCCATCAGCCCCCCGAAGTCGTCTCGATCGAGCGTGAGGAGAGTATCGGCCCAGGCCAGGGCGCCGAACAGAATAGGTCGGTCTTTACCGGCGTGGAATACAGCCGGGCGATCGAGGGTAAGCACGTCGTCCATGACGAGCAACGCGGGCCGCAGCCGCGCCCACTCGGCGCTCGCCAATGGGGACATGTCTGGCAGGTTGCGGAGCACTTCCTCCAGCGCGTACGGAGTTGATACGAGGACCCAGCCGTTAGCCGACGCACGGCGGAAGATTTCGCTCGAGGCGCCAGTCGTCGAGCCGCTGGCAGCCAGTAGAACGCTGGTGTCGAGAAAGAGTCTCACTTGCCCTCACGAAATCGCTGCATGTCGGCTTCGTCTTCGGCGATCCAAGCGGCGGTTTGCTCGCGAGTGAACTTACGGGGGTCAGGCATCCGCGCGCCTTGCGCGCGCAGCCGTGCGGCGAGAAAGAGCATTAACTCCTGCTTCTGTTCCGGTGGCAGCGCGTCAGCCGCAGCTTCAATTTCAGCAAGGTTGCTCATAGGCGCAGACTAGCACAACACCACACGAACGACAAGGACTCGGGACTCGAAAGACGCCCAGAACCTTGTTTGAGATAAGCTGCCATCAGTTGCCGCGGTGGGCAAAGCGCTGGCAGCAACAGCCTACGCGGCGCGGGCCTCGTGTCTGGCCGCGCCGGATTAGGACGCGCCGGTCAGCTTTCCGCGGCAACCGCGAAACTAAGCGTCACCTGGCCTGTCCAATCCCCCAAGATCGTATCAAACGTATGTATCGGATGCGGCATATCCAGGGTATTTTGGCGTTCTGCACCATTGTCGCCACCCGCGCGGCGCTGGCGGACGGGATGGTCGTTCCCGAGGTATTCTTCCCGAAGGTCGAAATTCCCAACCAGCAGGCGTTGATTCACTGCGCGGACGGCATTGAGCGGCTGGTCATCGAGACCTCGTTTCTGGGGGAGGGCACTAACTTCGCCTGGGTGGTACCCTTGCCCGCGGCGCCGGAGGTCAAGCCGGTCTCGGAAGGGTTCTTCATCAATTTGCGGCAGACGTTCCAACCCCGCCTCATCCACCAGGTCCACCCCTACTACGCCGGGATACTGTTCTTCTGCGGATTGGTACTCCTTGGCTGGCGGGGATTGAGAAACGAAACCTCCTGGCTTGCCGACCTGCCGTTGTGCCTGTTGCTGGCCGTCGGCGCGGGATTCATGGCCAAGAGCATGGTCGCCGGAATCGTTGGCGGGGGATTGGCCCTATGCACCCGCCTTTTTGGCCGCACGCCGGCGATCCTTGCCTTGTTCTTGCTGGTCGGGACGACCTTCGACGCCGCACTAACATTCGTCCCGTCGCCGAAGCACTGGGGCCTCATCAACACCCTGGGCGAGAGTGATGCGGGGGTCACGGAGGTTGTGTTTCCAGGTGTGACCGTCCTGTCGGAGCAGCACGCCGGGGTCTTTGACATCACGACCATCCGCGGCACTAACCCGAACGCCGTCCGGCAATGGCTCGAGCACAACGGCTACCAGCTCCCCGCGTCCGCGGAGCCGGCCGTACGCTACTATGTGGAACACGGATGGGTGTTTGTCGCCAGCAAGGTCCGGTGTGCGACCGCGGGGTCGAAGCAGGCCGCGCTGCATCCTTTGCTCTTCACCTTTGCCGCCCGCTCGCCGATTTATCCGACTCGGCTAACCGCGGTGGCCAACGGGATTTGCGCCATGGACCTCTACGTTTTCGGCAAACGCCGTGCCACTGCCCGCCATTTCGACACCGTGCGCTGTGACCGTCTGGCGAGTAACTTGCCCTCGGATCTGAGACGCCGGCGGCCAGGCCTGGGAATCTCTGACCCCGAGATTCTAGCTCTGATAGGCGGCTCGACCGTAGGCACGAAGCTGTCCGCGCGATTGAGCCCGAAACAGATGGCATCCGATGTGGACATCCACACAGGCGTCTTCTGGCGGACAGGAGCTACCGTTTTCAGTTATACTGGTGCCCTTACGATTGCCCTGAATGTGGCACTGCCGTTGGCGGTCCTCGGTTGGTTGCTGGCTGGGACGAGCCAGGGGGGTTGGAAGGTTACGGAGAAAGGTATTTCGCGCTGCCGCGGGTGGCTTCTCGCGGCAGCCGTCGGCATCGGGATCACCGTCTATCTGCTCCTGCCGAAGGTCGAGATGGTGAGCCGTCCCGCCAGTTCCTTGGAGGATGGCCGGGGCGATGGACTGAGCCGAATGGCGGTGCACCATTCCAACTTGATCTGTGGGCTTCAGACCCGCTAGTCCAGGAGCCATCGGTCTAGGTGGGCAGCGACGAAGGCATCGTCGTTGAGGTGGGGGTAGGCGGCATAGACCCGGTCAATCTCATCGCCCTGGCCGGGGCTCAGACCCTCGCGCGGATCGAGACACCAGGGGCCTTCGAATAGCCCCTGCCGCCGCAGCACCTCGTGCAGGCCGGGGATGCATCCGGCGAAACCATTGGCCGCGTCGAAGAAGGCGGCGTTGGAATCGGTGACTTCATTCGCGCGGCGGAGAAACTCAGCGGGAATCGGGCTGCCGTCCTGGACTACCCGGTGGCACTCCTCCAGCAGTTCCACGGCCTTCCGGGTCCACACGGACCAGTGGCCCAGCAAGCCGCCGACAAGCCGGCGTTCGACTGTGCTGCCGCCGACCTGAAAGCGCCACGGCGTGAGGAGGTCGAGGACAATGCTGTCGTCGTTGCCAGTATAAAGCGCAAGGTCATCCCGCCCCGCCTCGGCGACGGCCCGGAGAACCTCCAACGTCTGGTAGCGATTGAAGGGGGCGATCTTGATGGCGATAACGTTCTCGATCTCCGCGAACCGCCGCCAGAAGGCGTAGGGCAGCACACGGCCACCCACCGCCGGTTGCAGGTAGAAGCCGACGATAGGCAGGACATCCGCCACGGCACGGCAATGGGAGATCAGTTCATCTTCCCCCGCGTCCCGCATTGCTGCAAGGCTCAGCAAGCCCGCGTGCCAGCCCAACTCGCGCAACAGGGCGGCCTCGCTGAGCGCCTGCGCTGTGTCGCCGCAGATGCCGCCAATCCGGACCAGCGGCACGCGGCGTCCCGCGTCCAGGCGCGCGAGTTCCTCGGCAGCAAGCTGCAGGACGGGCCGGAGCAGGCCGTGGGCCGGGGCGCGGATGGCGAACTGGGTGGTGTGAACTCCCACCGCCACCCCGCCCGCGCCGGCTGCGGCATAGTAGCGCAGCAGGGCGCGCTGCCGGCGTTCGTCCAGCTTGCGGCCCGCGTTGAGGGCGAGGGGGCAAGCCGGGATGACCAGTCCTCGCTGCAGCGCTTGCCGGATTTCGGGCGTCATGATGCAGTCTTAGAAGCGCCCGTCCCGAGATTCAAAGTGGGTGGGCTTGTTCAAGGTCTGCCCGCCACGCAGCAGCCAGGCGGCTGCCGAGGCGATCAACTGGCCGGCGCTGACCCGCGGCGGCCCGAATAGACTGAAGGATTGCCGGGCATTGCTTAACAACGCCGTGGACGACTCTGTGCCAACGAACACCGGCGCTCTCCCCAGGTGCCGCCCGAGTGCTTCGCAAGTCTCGCGCACGCCCAGCAATTCCGGCCCGGTAAGGTTGAGCAGCAACGGGGGCGAGGCCGCCTGCTCGAAGCAGCACAGCGTCATGGCGTTGGCGTCGCCCTGCCAGAGGGTGTTGAACCAGCCCATGCCGAGGTCCACGGGCGCACCCGCGAGGATCCGCTGAGCCAGGTCCACCAGCACGCCGTAACGGAGGTCGCAGGCGTAATTGAGCCGGAGGAGAGCGACCCGGCTGCCCAGCGTGCGGCTGAAATGCTCGAAGATCCGCTCCCGACCCAGGCAGCTCATCGCGTATTCGCCCACCGGGGCCGGAGGGTCGGTTTCCAGGGAGCCGCCGCCCGCGACGGGCGCCAGGCCATAAACATTACCCGTCGAGAACGCCACAATACGGCTGAGGGCGAATCGGCGGCAGACGATGGCCGGCAGGTGCGTGTTCATCGCCCAGGTGAGCGATTCCTGCCCGGTTGCTCCAAACTTCATCCCGGCAAGATAGAGCACGTTCGGCGAGTCCGGCAGGCGATGCAGGGCTTCCTCATCCAGCAAATCAGCGCGGATCGTCTCGATGCCATGCCGCTGCAATCCGGCTTCGGCCCCGACCGCCGAGAAGCGGGCCACCCCGATAATCCGTCGCTGGACGCCCGCCAGGTCCGAAGCGCGCCGGGCCATGCGCGCCAGGCTCGGGCCCATCTTGCCTGCAACCCCGAGCACAATGATGTCGCCGTTTAGCCGACGCATTGCCTCCACCACGCCCGACGGGGGCTGGCTGAGCTGTTCTTCAAGCTGCTCGATACCTTCGATGGTGCTGTCCAGTGACACAGGAAACGGAAAATAGAACCAACCACCCCCTTCGGCGAGCCCCAAAGCAATCCTTAAAGCCAGATCCACATCCTGGCGGCTCCGCGGCCTGTTTCTGTTTCGTGGATTTTAGTTTCGACCATTAGGGGTATGCAGTGTATACCGATGCTGTGATTAAGAACAGCTATGATCGAGTTCAAGTCTGGGCCAACCGGGCTGCGCTCGACCGCGCCGTCAAACCGGGCATTCTGCACGGGGCTGGTGCCCGGCGAGGCAGGCCGGCGGAGCGCGGGCCTGTTTGCA